>NZ_DAMBSA010000158.1:0-9602 GCF_032054795.1 Pantoea sp. CTOTU49201 | reverse complement strand
CCAGCAAGCCAATCACCACCAGCGCCATCGCGGGCAGATAGATGCGCAGCGGCCGAACGTTCGCGACCGCATCCCGACGCAGTACACGCAGCGGTTGCGTCGCCATCAGCAAGCGGTACGGACGTAAACCTACCAGCAGCGAAATCACAAACATCGCGCCAATCGCCCAGAGCCACGGCCAGAAACTCGCCGCAGGCAGCGCGCCCGGCAGCACCGGTTTCAGCATCAGCAGCAGAATCACTTCAATGCCTTGCCCCAACGCGCTTCCAACAATCGCCGCCAGCAGCAGCACCGCCAGCCACTGGCCAATAATCAGCCGCTGCAGCGCCTTACGGGTTGCGCCCAACGTTTTCAGCACCGCCACCAAATCGTAGCGGCTGCGGCAGTAATGACTCATCGCCACCGCTACCGCAGCAATCGCCAGCATCAGCGTCAGCAAGGCCGAAAGCAGTAAAAATTGCTGCGCGCGCTGCATTGAGCGGCCCAGTGCATCTTCCGAGTTATCGACGCTGATCCAGCGCTGATCGGCTTTTAGCTGTGGTTCGATCCAGCTGTCATAGCGCGCCAGCGGTGCCGGGTCGCCAGAGAATTTGTAGCGCCAGCTCAGGCGGCTGCCCGGCTGCACAGCACCGGTTTTCTCCACGTCAGCCAGATTCATCAGCAGACGCGGCGCGGTCTGAAACGGATTGAAGCCGCCATCCGGCTCCTGAATCACTTCACCAGCAATGCGCAGCGTGGTGTCGCCGACATCCACGCTATCGCCCACTTTCAGATTCAGTAGCGCCAGCAAACGCGGCGCGGCCAACACCGTGCCCGCTTGCGGGCGTAAGCCCGGCGGATTAGTTTGCAGCGTGCCAAACATTGGATAGGCATCATCCACCGCTTTCACGTCCGCCAGCTGCGGCGTCTCTTGCGCAAACGTCATGGTCATAAAGTGCAGCTGGCTGCTGACCGATAACCCTTCGTCACGCGCTTTATTGAGCCACGCCTCCGGCGCGGGCGAGGTGGTGCGCAGCGTGCGATCGCCGGCCATAAAGTCGCGGCTCTGCTGGCTTAAACCTTTTTCCATGCGATCGCTGATCGAGCCCAGCGCCAGCACGCAGGCCACGGCTAAAGTGAGCGCCATCCAGACAATCAGCAGCGAGGGCGAACGCCACTCGCGCCAGAACCAGCGCCAAATCATGACTCCTCCCACAACTTGCCGTCACGCAGCCGTAAGCGGCGGTCGCAGCGCGCCGCCAGTTGTTCATCGTGCGTCACCAGAATCAGCGTGGTGGCAAAATCGCGGTTGAGGGAGAACAGCAGATCGGCGATGCGATCGCCGGTTTTACGGTCGAGGTTGCCTGTGGGTTCATCGGCAAACAGCAGGCCGGGACGGCCGCTAAAGGCACGCGCCAGCGCCACACGCTGCTGCTCGCCGCCAGAAAGTTGGGCTGGTAAATGATGCAGACGATCTTTCAAGCCCAATAAAGTAAGCAACTCCACCGATTGCGCACGGCTTTCGCGATCGCTGTCGCCACGCAACAGCGCCGGGAGTTGCACGTTTTCCAGCGCGTTCAGCGTCGGCACCAGCATGAAGGATTGAAATACAAAGCCCACTTCGCGCGCGCGCAGCGCCGCTCGCTGCTCTTCATTCATGCTGTGCAGCGGCTGGCCAAGCAGATGCACTTCGCCGCTGCTGCCGTCGTCCAGTCCGGCCAGAATGCCCAGCAGCGTGGATTTGCCAGAGCCGGACTCACCAATCAGGGCGATGGTCTCAGCTGGTTTGACAACCAGCTCAACTCCGGTAAGGATGGTCAGCTGATGCTCTCCCTGACCGACGGACTTAGTAAGATGATGAACTGCAACAATGTTTTCCGCTGGCATTATCCCTTCCTGTTGTTATTGCTTCTGCTGGTGTCCCGCATCGCCGCCGCCGATACCTTGCTGGTATTGGGCGACAGCCTGAGCGCCGGGTATCGCATGTCGGCCACGGCGGCCTGGCCGAGCCTGCTGAATAAAGAGTGGCAACAGCAGCCCAAAGTGGTGAACGCCAGCATCAGCGGAGATACAGCCGGACAAGGGCTGGCGCGTTTACCGGGCCTATTAAAACAGCATCAACCCCGCTGGGTGTTAATCGAATTGGGCGGTAACGATGGCCTGCGCGGTTTCCCGCCGCAGAATATCGCCGCCGATCTGACCAAAGTGATCGACGAAGTGAAAGCCGCTAAAGCGCAGCCGCTGCTGATGCAAATTCGTCTACCGGCCAATTATGGACGTCGTTATACGGAGGCGTTTAGCGCGATCTATCCGCGCCTGGCACAGCAGTACGACATTCCTCTGGTGCCCTTCTTTATGGAGCAGGTCTACCTGAAGCCGGAGTGGATGCAGCAGGATGGAATTCACCCCAATCCGGATGCTCAGCCGTTTATCGCCAACCTGATGGCGACCGAACTGGCTCCGTTAGTAAAGCATGATTAATGCAGACGTGTGATTTTTAACGGGTAAAAAAATGCAAAGAACAATTCTCATCACCGGCTGCTCGAGCGGCATTGGTTTGGTCGCCGCAAATGACCTTTTATCGCGCGGCTATCGCGTGCTGGCCGCCTGTCGCCGCGCCGACGATGTGGCGCGCATGGAAGCACTGGGATTTACTGGCGTACAGCTCGATCTCGATGATGCCGCCAGCGTCGATGCCGCCGCCGATCGCGTGCTGGAACTCACCGATCATCGCCTGCACGCGCTGTTTAACAACGGCGGTTTTGGTCAATATGGGCCGCTCAGCAGCGTTTCGCGTCAGCAATTAGAGAAGCAGTTTTCCACCAACCTGTTTGGCACTCATCAACTGACCATGCGCCTGCTGCCTGCGCTGCAAGCCAGCGGCAACGGGCGCATCGTCAATACCAGCTCGGTGCTGGGACTGATCTCCACGCCGGGTCGTGGTGCTTATGCCGCCAGCAAATGGGCGCTGGAAGCCTGGAGCGATGCGCTGCGTCTCGAAGTGCGCGACTCAGGCGTGCGCGTCAGCCTGATTGAGCCGGGCCCGATCAGCACCCGTTTCACCGATAACGTGCATCAGGGCCAGCAGGATAAACCGGTGCGCAATCCGGGCATCGCCGCGCGTTTTACCCTGCCGCCAGAAGCGATTCTGCCGAAGCTGCGCCACGCGTTAGAGAGCAAACATCCGCGTCTGCGCTATCCGGTGACGCTGGTCGCCTGGGCGATGAGTCTGCTGAAACGTCTGCTGCCAGGTTGGATACTGGATCGCATTTTGCGCAGCAACTAAGCTGCAACGCAGAATCAAACTTGAACCGGGGCAGCTTGCCCCCATATCCTCAACACACTTTCTGACAAGAGACGTATTCATGTCACACGCTTTGATTATCGACATCAACGAATCCAACCTGCAGCAGACCTTAGAACAGTCGATGCAGCTGCCGGTGCTGTTTTATTTCTGGTCCGAACGCAGTCAGCACTGTCTGGAACTGACGCCGGTGCTGGATCGCCTGGCGCAAGAGTATGCGGGTCAGTTTATTTTGGCGAAGCTGGATTGCGATAAAGAGCAGATGGTGGCATCGCAGTTTGGCCTGCGCTCCATTCCAACCGTTTACCTGTTCCAGAACGGTCAGCCGGTGGACGGCTTCCAGGGACCGCAGCCGGAAGAGGCCATTCGCGCCCTGCTGCAAAAAGTGTTGCCGCGTGAAGAAGAGGTTAAAGCGCAGCAGGCGATGCAATTGATGCACGAAGGCAAACCGCTGGAAGCGCTACCGCTGCTGAAAGACGCCTGGCAGCTCAGCAACAAAAACAGCGAAATTGGTTTCCTGCTTGCTGAAGTGCTGATCACCCTGAACCGCAGCGACGAAGCCGAAACCGTGCTGGATGCGGTGCCGTTGCAGGATCAGGACACGCGCTATCAGAGCCTGGTTTCGCAAATCGACCTGTTAAAACAGGCCGCCGATACGCCAGAAATTCAGCTGTTGCAGGAGCAGTTAGCCAGCGATCCAACCAATGCCGAGCTGGCTGCTAAACTGTCGTTACAGCTGCATCAGGTTGGCCGCAATGAGGAAGCGCTGGAGTTGTTGTTCAGCTTCCTGAAAAGCGATCTCAGCGTCGGTGACGGCCAGGTGCGTAAAATGTTCCAGGAGATTTTGGCCGCACTCGGCACCGGCGACACCCTCGCCACGCGCTATCGCCGCCAGCTTTACTCGCTGCTGTACTGATCGGTACCGCGCGTTAAACGGGCCGAACGACTCGGCCCGACAATCTGACAGCCAGGAGGTTATATGTTAACGGTAATTCCCGTCATCATTGTGCTCGCACTCGTTACCGTGTGGGCCGGTGTAAAAATTGTTCCACAAGGCTATCAGTGGACGGTAGAACGCTTTGGCCGTTATACCAAAACGCTGGAACCTGGCCTCAATCTGCTGGTGCCGTTCATGGATCGTATTGGTCGTAAAATCAATATGATGGAACAGGTACTCGATATCCCTTCGCAGGAAATCATCTCTAAAGACAACGCCAACGTCACCATTGATGCGGTGTGCTTTATTCAGGTTGTCGATCCGGCGCGCGCCGCCTATGAAGTCAGCAATCTTGAACTCTCGATCCTCAATCTGACCATGACCAATATCCGCACCGTGCTCGGCAGCATGGAGCTGGATGAGATGCTGTCGCAGCGCGATAACATCAACACGCGTCTGCTGCATATCGTCGATGAAGCCACCAATCCGTGGGGCGTGAAAATCACCCGTATCGAAATCCGCGATGTGCGCCCGCCGCAGGAACTGATCGCCGCGATGAACGCGCAGATGAAGGCTGAACGTACCAAGCGCGCCGACATCCTTGCCGCCGAAGGGGTGCGTCAGGCGGCGATTTTGCGCGCCGAAGGTGACAAGCAGTCGCAGATCCTCAAAGCCGAAGGTGAACGCACCTCCGCCTTCCTGCAAGCCGAAGCCCGTGAGCGTCAGGCGGAAGCGGAAGCCACGGCGACGCGCATGGTTTCCGAGGCGATAGCCGCCGGCGATATTCAGGCGGTGAACTACTTCGTGGCGCAGAAATACACCGACGCGCTGCAAAAAATTGGCGAAGCCAACAACAGCAAAGTGGTGATGATGCCGCTGGACGCCAGCAGCCTGCTCGGTTCAATTGCAGGTATCAGTGAGTTGCTGAAGGAGAGCCGGACGGAGCGCCGACCATGATCCTGATGGAGTTGATTGCGCATCCGCACTGGTTCTGGCTGACATTGGGCGGCCTGCTGCTGGCCGCCGAAATGCTCGGCACCAGCGGTTATCTGCTGTGGAGTGGCTTAGCCGCCGTCGCGGTGGCGCTGATTGAATGGCTGTTTCCCCTCTCATGGACCAGCCAGGGCATTATGTTTGCGGTGATGACGCTGCTCAGCGCGTTTTTTTGGTATCGCTGGATGCGCTATCGCGAATCGTCGCAGGTCGCCAACACGCTTAACCAGCGCGGCAATCAGTTAATGGGCATGCAGCTGACGCTGGATAACGCGCTGAAAAATGGCCTCGGTCACGTGCGTATCGGCGACAGTAGCTGGCGCGTGCAGGCGGATAGCGATCTGCCTGCGGGCACGCCAGTGATTGTCACCGGCGTGGTCGGCATTACGCTGATGATTCAGCCGCGCTTTCCATCAGCCTGATGGCAGCAACCAGCCAGATGATTGATGATCGGGCACTCGGCGCTGTCATCGCCGGGACAAGCTTCCGCCAGCTCCAGCAAGCGCGCGCGCATCGCATGTAACTCTTCAATGTGCGCAGCAATCTCGTCGGCTTTCTGCAAGGTGCGCGCTTTAACATCGGCGCTGTGGCGCGCGGGATCGTTGAACAGCGTCACCAGTTCACGGCACTCTTCCAGCGTAAATCCCACCTGACGCGCCTGACGCAGCAGATTCAGCTCATCAATATGGTGCGCTGCGTAATGACGATAGCCATTGTCACTGCGCGACGGCGGCGTCACTACGCCCTTCTCTTCGTAGAAGCGAATCGCTTTGCTGGTGAGTCCGGTTTTTTTTGCCACATCGCTGATGTTCATTTTTCCCCCTTGACCTTCCATTCAGGGGAAGGTTTAGGCTTTAGTTCTAATGCAAATTTTGCATGCAGTCAAAATCATTACCTGAGGAGTTAACTATGTCACATACCCAACTGCTGGCGCTGGACGGCTTGTCCTGCGGCCACTGTGTTAAACGCGTTAAAGAAGCGCTGGAGCAGCGCAGCGATGTTGAACAGGCTGACGTTACGCAGCAAGAAGCACGCGTCACCGGCGCGGCAAGCGCCAGCGATCTAATCGCTACGGTTGAACAAGCCGGTTATCACGCCGTACTGAAAGACGGCGCAACCAGCCCAAAGCCTGATCCGTTGACAGCTACAGAGCCGCCGCCGGAGGCGCTGACAACGGAGTCGCAACCGGCACCATCCACTGAAGCGGTGCATCACTTACTGATAGGCGGCATGAGCTGCGCCAGCTGCGTGAGTCGCGTGGAACAAGCGCTGCAAAAGGTGCCGGGCGTTAGCCAGGCACGCGTCAATCTCGGTGAACGCAGCGCGCTAATATTGGGCGATGCAAAAGCTGAAGCGCTGGTGAGCGCTGTCGATCAGGCCGGTTATTCCGCTGAAGTGATCGATGACGAACAAATCCGGCGCGAACGCCAGCAGGTCAGCGCGCAGCAAGCCATGCGTCGCTTTAGCTGGCAATCGGCGCTGGCGTTGCTGCTCGGCGTGCCGATGATGATTTGGGGCATGCTCGGCGACAACATGATGCTGAGCGCAGATAACCAAACGCTGTGGCGCACGCTCGGCGTCATCACCTTGCTGGTGATGGTGATTGCCGGTGGGCACTTCTACCGCAGCGCGTGGCGCAGTTTGCGTCACGGTACCGCCACCATGGATACGCTGGTGGCGCTGGGAACCGGCGCGGCGTGGCTCTACTCGATGAGCGTCGCCCTATGGCCCGAATTCTTCCCGCATCAGGCGCGTCATCTCTATTTCGAAGCCAGCGTGATGATCGTTGGCCTGATCAATCTCGGCCACGCGCTGGAGCAGCGTGCACGCCAGCGCGCCTCGAAGGCGCTGGAACGATTACTGGATTTAACCCCGGCGCAGGCGCGGGTCATTAGCGAACAGGGTGAAACGCTGCTGCCGCTCAGCGAGGTTCAGTCCGGCATGACGCTGAAGCTGGTGACCGGCGATCGCGTGCCGGTGGACGGTGACGTCGCCAGCGGCGAAGCCTGGCTTGATGAAGCGATGCTGACCGGTGAAGCGGTGCCGCAGGCCAAACAGCCGGGCGACAAAATCTTTGCCGGTACGCTGGTGCAAGACGGCACGCTGCACTTTGTGGCGCGCGCCACCGGCAGCCACACCCGGCTTGCGCGCATCATCAATCTGGTGCGTCAGGCGCAAAGCAGCAAGCCGGATATTGGCCGACTGGCAGATCGCATCTCCGCGGTGTTTGTACCGGTAGTGGTGGCGATCGCGCTGCTAAGTGGTTTGATTTGGTATCTGGCGGGTCCGCAGCCGCAGCTGGCTTACACGCTGGTGATTGTCACGACAGTGCTGATCATCGCCTGCCCTTGCGCTTTGGGTTTAGCCACGCCGATGTCGGTGATTGCAGGCGTCGGACGCGCCGCTGAACTGGGCGTGCTGGTGCGAGACGCCGATGCGCTTCAGCGGGCCAGCGAAGTCGATACCATTGTGTTTGATAAAACCGGCACCCTGACGCGCGGCACGCCGCAGGTTAGCGATGTGGTGCTGTATGGCGACTGGAATCGTGAGCAGGTGCTCAGCGCGGCGGCACAGATGGAGCAAGGCTCCAGCCATCCGCTGGCTAAAGCCATTCTCGATGCTGCGCCTGCGGTGAACGCCGAAGCGGTTAAGCAATTTCGTACAATACGCGGCAAAGGTATCAGCGCTACAGTGGCCGACAGAACGCTGCTACTGGGAAATCAGGCGCTGCTGGATGAGCAGCAGATTGATTACCGCGCCGCGCAGGCCGATATCGAACGCTTCGCCGCGCAAGGCGCAACGCCGGTGCTGCTGGCCGATAATCAGCAGCTGCTGGGATTGATCGCGCTGCGTGACAGCTTGCGTCCCGAGAGCAAAGCGGCGATGCAGCGTCTGCATCAGCAAGGTTATCGTCTGATTATGCTGACCGGCGATCACCAGAAAACCGCGCAGGCGATTGCCGCCGAAGCAGGTATTGATGAAGTGATTGCCGGCGTGTTGCCGGATGGCAAAGCGCAGGCGATTACGCAGCTTCAGCAACAAGGCCGCAAAGTGGTGATGGTCGGCGACGGCATCAATGATGCGCCCGCGCTGGCACAAGCCGATGTCGGCATTGCGATGGGCGGCGGCAGCGATGTGGCGGTAGAAACCGCCGCCATGACGTTGATGCGAAACGATCTGCACTGCGTCGCCGATGCGCTGTCGATCTCTAGCGCCACGCTGCGCAATATGCGGCAAAACCTGTTGGGTGCCTTTATTTATAACAGCCTGGGGATTCCAATTGCGGCGGGCGTGCTCTATCCGTTTACCGGCATGCTGCTGAGCCCGATTGTCGCGGGCGCAGCGATGGCGCTGTCATCAATTACCGTGGTGAGCAACGCCAACCGTTTGTTGCGCTTTAAGCCCGCGCAACGGCAATAGCCATTACAGCCCTGTTTTTCATCGGATGAAATCGCTAGCATGGTTTTTTGCCTTAAAAAGGACAGGGAATGAGAAACGGTCTGTGGCACAGCATCCAACAACGGATCGCGACCCTTTTCCCGGCTAGCTACAGCTGGCCGGCCATGGATATTCAGCTGGGCGATCGTCGTTTGCATCTGGCGGGCAGCATTCACATGGGCACGCGCGACATGCAGCCGCTGCCTGCCGGACTGTTGCGTCAGCTGCATAAAGCCGACGCGCTGATTGTTGAAGCCGATATCACTCAAGGCGGATCGCCGTTCAGCAATGATGATGAACATCCGCCGCTGGCCATGCGGCTCGACGACGAGGTGCTAAAGCGCCTGCAGGCCTTGTGCGATGAGCTTTCGCTGTCATTGAGCCTGTTCGATACGCTGCCGTTCTGGCAGATCGCGCTGATGTTGCAGGCGCAACAGGCGCAGCGGCTGGGATTGCGTCCGCAGTTTGGTATCGATTATCAGCTGTTGCAGGCGGCCAAAGCGGCTAACAAACGTATTATCGAGCTGGAAGGCCCGGAAACGCAGATCGCCCTGCTGAAATCGCTGCCGCAGGATGGTTTGCCGCTGTTGCTGGATACACTGGAACACTGGCATACCAACGCACGTCTGCTGCAAACCATGATCAGCTGGTGGCTGGACGCGCCGCCCACCCAGCAACCGGTCGCGCTGCCAACCACCTTTAGCAGCGAGCTGACCGACACGCTGATGCGCAATCGTAATCAGCACTGGCGCGAGTTACTGCTGGCGTTACCGAAAGGGCGTTATGTGGTGGCGGTGGGCGCGCTGCATCTGTATGGCGATGATAATTTGCCGGGACTGCTGAAGGGTTAACGTATTGGTCGCCATAAATGGCGACCTGCATTTCAAACATGCACAAAACACAAAAAAAGAAGGCCAATAATGATATTGGCCCGTCAAAGAGGAATTTGTT
>NZ_DAMBSA010000157.1:0-9630 GCF_032054795.1 Pantoea sp. CTOTU49201 | reverse complement strand
ATGGCGGTATGCAGCTGGCCAAAGAGTACTTGTCTGCCAGCGCCGGTATTGGATTGGGCATTGGCCGCCTTGGCGCGGTTTCTGCGGATATTACCCAATCCAACGCCACGCTGCCGAACGGTGAAAAGAGTCAGGGCCAATCTTATCGTCTGCGCTACTCGCGCAGTATCGTTGAAACCGGCACCTCCGTGTCGCTGGCAGCCTATCGCTACTCCACCGAAGGCTATTACACCTTGCAGGATGCGATGATCAACCCGGCCGATGGCATCAACGGTGCGCTCAACCGTAATTACCGTCCGCGCGGAGAATTCCAGGTGATGCTGAACCAGTCGTTGGGTGATGCGGGTTCTATGTATGTCTCGGGTTCACAACGTGATTACTGGAACAAGCCGGGCAACCTACGCACTTACACGCTGGGTTACAACACCAACCTGTTTGGCGTTAGCTACGGTATGAACCTCAGCCAGTCGCAGGACAGCGACAGCGGTAAAGAAGATCGTCGTCTGGCGTTAACCGCATCGGTACCGTTGAGTCGCTGGTTAGCCGGTGATTCACGTAATTCGATGCAGCTTAATTACGGCATGGCGCATACCAAAGGGCAGGGTACCACGCAGCAGGCCGGTTTGAGCGGCAATGCGCTGGATAACCAGCTCAACTACAACGTCAGCCAGACGCTGGGCAATGACAATAACACCAGCAATCTCTCCGCATCCTATCGCGGCAACAGCGGTACCGTTTCGGCGGGCTATAACCGCAGCCAGGCACAGGAACAGATCAACTACGGCCTGCGCGGCGGCATTGTTGCCCATCCGTATGGCGTAACCTTGTCGCAGGAAATGAGCGACACCGTGGCGCTGGTGCGTGCGCCGGGCGCAGCCAACATTAAAGTCAACAACCAAACCGGTCTTTCCACCGACTGGCGCGGTTATGCGGTGATGCCGTATATGTCGCCGTATCGTCGCACCGATATCTCACTCGATCCGCAGGGATTAGGCACCAATGTCGCGCTCGATCAAACCAGCACCTCCGTAACGCCAACCCGTGGCGCGGTGGTATTAGCCGACTTCAAAACCCAGCGCGGTCATCAGGTGATGATTACGTTGCGTAAAGCCAACGGCGACTATGTGCCGTTTGGTGCCTCGGCCAAATTGCTGCTGGACGAAGGTGAGCAGAACAACAGCAGTATCGTAGGTGATGAAGGATTGCTCTATATCTCCGGCATGCCAGACACCGGTTCGCTGGAACTGCAATGGGGCCGTGGCGCAGATGCGTCTTGTAAGGTGAACTTCAACCTGAAGGCCGCCAGTGAAAATCAAATGGACGGCGTGCCGTTGCAGGTGCAGAGCGTCTGCCAAAACAGCGAGGAAGCTTGAGATGAATAATATGTTTGGCAGACAACTGCTATTAGGCAGCGCGATCGCCGCACTGTTGGGTAGCAACGCCGCGTGGGCGCAAAATCTGACGCTGTCGGATTTACCGAATGGCTGCAGTTATACCCGCAGCGAACAGCAACCGCTTAACGGCCTGGTCAAAATCCCGCCCGCTACGCCGCTGTTTGCCGCCATCGGCGATGCGCCACATACGCTGTTGGATATTGGTGTGCAGTGTGCCGGCCCGCTGTCCGCACCGGTCAAGCTTGGACTCAAAGAGAGTGGCGCGCTGGATTGGATTGGGCCAGGCCGCGATGTGCTGGCAACCAATGTGAATGGCATCGGCGTGCGTTTATTTGCTGATGCGAACAGCGAAGGCGGCAGATGTGTCGGCAGCGGCGCGATTACCGCAGGGCAATCTACCAGCTGTTCATTAGGTCAGGAAGGCGATGATACACGCCGCATCAGTTTCAGCCTGAAAGCGCAGCTAATGAAAATCAGTAATAACACGCCAATCCAGTCGCAGCGTACGCTGCAATTGACCAATGGCGGCGCAATTCTGCTGGAATCACAGGGCGCGACGCAGCAGCAACTTGATGTGCTGAACAGCGGCTTGCTTACGCCAACCATCGCCACCCAAGCCAGTTGTATACTGGTTACCGAGCAAAATCGCACGGTTAATTTCGGTACCATTCATCGACCCCAATCGGGCAATCAGGAAGTGACGCTTGGCCAGGCGCAGCCAACACCGATCGAAGTCTCCTGCTCGCCACTGCGTGATGACGCCGCCAATAATTACAACGTGGACATCACCTTCAGCGCTGGCAGCTTAGCCAATAATGATGACACCGCATCAGCGACATCGATCGATGATATGGCGATTCGTTATTCCACGAAAGCGGAAGGCGGCGACTGGCAGAAGTTTGGCGAAAAATTACCGCTGGTTTATAACGCCGCCAACAGTGGCAGTGAAAGTCACTTCGCACAAACCTGGTATTGGTTCTTGCGCTATTTACCTGGTGCCAATCATCAGCAAACCGGCAACTTTAATGCGGTCGCCACCTACACAATAACTATTCAGTAATGATTAATTTTACACACCGGGTAAAAAAATATGATTGAGAGTAATGTCATTATTCTTGATGACCATCCGATATTTCTTGAAGGTCTGAAAAGGATAATTAATCACGAAACGGATTTCACCGTGACGGATTGCTGTAAAAATAGCAATGAGCTGTTTTTCTCGCTCAGTCTGGCTCCGGCAAATATCGCGTTAATCGATTGTTCACGCCCGAAAGGGGATTTGAATATCAAGGCGCTGGTGGAACAGTTAAGTGTCACTCATCCCAAAATGACCATTGTTGCCATGGGCGATTGTCGCCAACAGCAGCAATTAAGCGATGCGCTGAAGCCACAGATTAAATCCTACTTTTGTAAATCGTTGACGCCGGAAAATTTGATCACTGGCCTGCGCCATATCTGGTCAAGCTATTGTCAATCTGAGCCGCTATTGCTGGATGATGCTGTCGATACGCCAGTTTTAATTAAGCCACGCCTTTCAGCCAAGGAAAAAATGGTTGTCGAATATCTGCATGCGGGACTGAGTGTTTCGCAAACGGCATTGCGTTTATCGCGAAGTGTGAAAACTATTAGCTCGCAGAAACGTTCGGCAATGCGCAAGCTGGGTATTGTTCGGGACAGTGGAATTTTTAAGTTGGACATTAATTCACTGTAGTTTATTTCTGATAATCAACCCAGCCAGCGTCGCGCTTGCGCATCAGTAATATCGCGATAATAGATTTTATACAGTTGCTCATCACAGCCTTTACATTGCGCCTGAACATAAGTGGCAAAACAGGTGCGGCCAGAAGGCGATATTGCGCCTTTGCGCGTAATTGTGATGTTATGCCAACGATGTGCGTGTGGAATAAAACTGAATAATTTCATTATCGCTTCCGGAGTTGGTGAATGTATTCAAATCCGGAGCGCAATTAGGCCTTTTTTCTGGCGTGATAAAGTTGATAAGCATCAAGATGCGACTAACTCTTTAAGACTTTGCTTGTTTATCTCAATTTCTAACGCTTCCGGTGCGAATTGAACAACCGTTCGCACCGGATAATTTGATCTCAGAGAGATTAAAGCGTTAATGCCATAAATACGATTTCATCATTAAACCGCGCAACCTCCTGTTTCATCCTGCCTATCACGGTAAAACCTTTCTTGCTGTAGATCATATAAGCCGGATTAGATTGCCAGACACACAACGTGATGCGGCGCAATTTTTGCTGTTTAGCCTGCTCAATCATGCGTGACAAAACTTGATTGAAGTAGCCTTTTCCCTGTTCCTCTGGAATTAAGGCTACGCTGCAGACGAAGTAGTCATCTGGCTGGCCGTAGTGATTAACAAAGTCGTCGTAAGCCTCATCGAGGGGACGTACCTCTTTACGATAGCCGTATTCAACTTTGATCTGATCATATTCCTTAATCGATGCCGCATTAAGGAATCCAATCATTTTTCCCTGCGGGTTATAAATCACCGAGATCTGCTGCAGGAACGGCTGGATATTTTGTCGCAGCTGTAAGGTGGTTAAGTCGGCGGCATAAATATTATCGACTGAGCAGTATTCCAGATAGCTGGTGCTGAAAATTAACTGCGCCATGCTGCGTTGTTCATGCTGGTCAGAAATAATGCCCGGTTTGAAGATAAGTGGTGAGGATGTAGGCCGATAAACTGGCTGCCAGAAATCACCGTCTATTATCTTCTTATCGGTTAATGCAATCAGGTAATCGCTAAATAATCCATTCACTTTATCAAGTTGTGGATCCTGACAAAGCACGCCGTAATAGTGGTAATAAGGAATTTCAGCGCGCAGCTGCGGCGCATAGGCAATCTGTAAAATTTCCTGCTCGGCAAATAAAGGCACCAGTTCACCCAATTGCAATGGATCGCTAAGTTGCCATTTACGTTGAGAAAGTTGATGCACGGTTTGTTGATAATAGTGCTGTTCATCAACACTTAATGGCCGACGTTCACCACTTAAAATATCTTCCTGTAAGCGCATCCCTTTAATGCCGCATACGCGTGGCGTTGGCACATCAAATCCGCATACGGCAAAACAGCTAAAGTCCTGATGGCTTAGCTGCGTGACCTGTAATTGTTCGCACCATAACTGATAAAAAGGTTCGAAGATGGCGCGTTCACTGTCGGGCGTTTTAGCTGCAATCGGTTGAGGCCAGCCACGATAAACCTCACTGAGCTGCCGCTGTAACTCCTGCAATACCGGATTGTTTTGATGGCTGATGATCATGCCGGTTTCATCAGTGAATAAATTTAGCCAGCTGATGTGCTGCTGCTCGCCAGGAAAATCGGGCAGCTCTGGATGAAACAAAAACAGCGTGGCAGGTTGAGCGGGGATCGTATCGGCATCCAGGTAAACACCGCCACATTCGGTGAGAATGGCCAAACGGAAGAAGTCAGAAAGCGTGGCGTAATAGCGTTTGTCGTGCAGCTGCTGTAAGACGTCAACCAGCGCGCAGTCAAAGGCGTGCATCAGTGCGCTCAAACTGTTCACCTGCACCAGCGCATCAGGCAGAAACAGTGTGCCCAGCTGGAATGCGCTCTCTCCCTGCTGAACGACAAAACGGCTATCAGCTGCCAGCTGTTGCGCATCCCACACCCACAGCGTTTGCTGAAAATCACTGCGGCTGGCTTCAATCGCACGTTGCCATTGGGCGAGGGTGCGGTTGACGTTGAGTGGCGTTGATCCGCCGAGCCAGACGCGATGCAGCCTACACTCGGATCCCGTCAGCCGACTGGTGGGCACCGCAAACATCGAAGAGAAATCGGCTACTGCGACATCCTGTGGCTGATACTGCTGCTGCCACTGTTTAAACTGACTGAACGCTTCCTGCCAATCTGCTGCAGCAGGCGCAGTGAAGCTTTTTTTCAGCGCGGCGAGCTGGCGCTCATAGAGCGGTAAAAACGTTTCGCGCGTCATCATAAGGTTTCGCTCCCAATGTAGCCCTGCGGATTCTGTGTATGCCAGCGCCATGCATCGCGCAACATCGCTTCGAGACCGCGCGTTGCCTGCCAGCCAAGCTCTTTTTTCGCCTGACCGGGATCGGATAAGCAGATGGCGACATCGCCAGGACGGCGTGCGCGCATATCGACCGGGACACGTTTACCGCTCACCTGTTCAAACATCTGCACGATTTCCAGCACCGAGTAGCCTTGTCCGGTGCCGAGATTGTAATGACGATAGCCTGGTTTGAGATGATTCAGCGCCTGGATGTGCCCCTCAGCGAGATCCATTACATGGATGTAATCGCGCACGCCGGTGCCATCGGGTGTTGCATAGTCATCACCAAATACCGGCAAGTTGCCTCGTTGTCCATTGGCAACCTGAAACAGATAGGGCAGCAAATTGTTGGGAATACCTTCAGGGTGCTCACCAATCTGGCCGGAAGGATGTGCGCCGGCAGGATTAAAATAACGCAGTGCAGTTATGGCTAATTCGGGTTGTGCATCCACCACTTCACCCATGATCTTCTCAACCATATATTTGGAAGCACCATAAGGATTGGTGGTATTACCGGTATCACAGTTCTCACACAGTGGAATTTTTTCCGGGATACCATAAACCGTGGCAGATGAACTAAATATAAGTTTATTAACCTGATGCTGTTTCATGATTTCCAGCAGCATCAGCGTTCCCGCAATATTGTTCTGATAATATTTCACCGGTTTTTGCAGCGATTCATTCACCGACTTCAAACCCGCCATATGAATAACGGCATCGATCGGTTGCTGATTAAAAACCTGATTTAAATCGGCACGGCGGCGAATATCGCCCTGATGAAAAGTGATTTTCTTTCCGCTTAATGCTTCAACGCGTGTTAAGGCTATCGGTGAGCTATTACACAAATTATCCAGCACAATCACCTGATGATTTTGCTGCAGCAGACTAAGGGCAATGTGCGAACCAATATAGCCCGCGCCACCCGTAATTAAGACATTCATTAGCGTACACTCCATGTGTTTTGATGCGCGCAGCGATGCGCGACGAATGAGGTTTTTTAAACATTGTCGACCTTTGTTATCAGTAGTAATGACATCACCAACAGCACACAGGCCGCTGGCCAGATGGCTAGCGGTGAGACTGCGGTGAGAATTCCCTGTAATACGCCAGCAATCAGCACGCCGATGGACATCGAATTGGTATACAGCGTTGCCGCCATACCTTGACGATGTTGCAGCAAGTCCTGAAACCAGAACAGCCCAACGGTGGCGATGATGGCGATAAAAACGGCATTGAAAAATTGCAGCATCATCAATGGAATAAACCCATTGCTGAAGAAAATACCGGCATAAAAAATGATGCCGCACAGCATGGCGGCCTGCATTTGTGATTGCTTGCCCCAGCGTTTGAGCATTCGAGCGCTGAGCAGCATGATCGGGATTTCCAGCGCTGCGGCGAGGCCAAACATGATGCCGGTCCATTCGACGGACAGTGTGGGCTGCTGCGCCAGATGCAGAGGAAAGCCAATCAGATAGAGTGAGCTGCAGCTCCAGACCAGCAAGGTGGCGAGCATCAGCAACGTCAGGTTTTGCCCCAGCGGCTGCTGATTATTTTGCTGTGCAGGCTTAGCTGCAACCGCTTGATTGCCCGGTGGCAAGGTAAGCGCCAGAAGCGTAACGCTGAGTAATAAGCCGGACATGATGGAATAAAGCCAGGCAAAACCGGCCAATTGAATGATCCAGAATGCCAGCGGCGGGCCAAATACCCACGCCAGCGAAAATTGGGCACGTAAAATAGCGCTGAACGTGTTGTCGCTGCGGGTTTGACGTGCAAGCGCGAACAACTGTGGTACCGCCGCGCTGCCGCAGGCGCTAAGTAATGAGCCGAGCGTTATCAGCAACAGATAATGACGGCAGAAGATAAATAGCAGTGAATTAAGCGCAAGCGAGAATAAACACAGTAGCAACAGGGGCCGGCGCTGCTTTATACGATCGGAATAACGAGCAATAAGTAAGCTGATAGCAATACTGCTGAGCGCGTTAACACTGTAAAAGGCACCGATCTTCCAGGCTGCCACATTAAGTTCGTTAGCCAGAAATAAGCTAAGTGTTGGAATAAACAGGGCGCCGCTTAAACCGGCGCCAAGTGCAACAACATAAAAAGAAAGCGTTGAGTATTTCATCGACATCCTTGTCAGTTCCGCCCCTTGCACTCCCGCGAGGGGCTAATCAGTTTAAAGTGCTTCAGCGCGGCTGAAACGTTTGCCATCCGGGCTCACGCTACGCACCCAGACTTTATCGGCGGCGGTGATGGTCGGTTTGTCATGTGGCAGATAACGTTGCCAGTTTTTGCCGTTATCCACGCTGTACTCCAGCGGCAGTCCCGGCAGCGCAATGTTCATGGTCAGCGTGCCATTCTCCACGCGCGCCCCCGGCACCGGTAAACGGTAGTGAATACCGGCTTTATCCATCTTGCCCAATTCACGCTGGCCTAACAGGTTGGCGAAACGCTGCCAGTCCTGATTGCGCTGCTGCTGGTTAACGAAGTGGGTTTCGCCGCCTTTAAAGGTGCGTCCCTGTTGATAATCCAGCTCCCACTCCGCGCGATGCCAGCCGCGTTCGGCCACCGACAGCAGGCGAGGGAATACCATGTAATCCATCTGCTGATCGGTACGCGTGGTTTCGCTCCACAGTTGTACTGAAATGCCGTATGCGCCTGACCACGGCTTATTCGAGGTGGCATCAAAGGTTTTGCCATCGCGATCCACCGAGGTTTCAGCGTTCTGCGGCAGGTTGTCTGGTGCGAAGCCAAACATCTTGCGCTCATCGCTGAAGCGCGTGCCCCAGTAATAGCCGCGCTCGTTAGGATTCACCTCATACGGGAAGTCCATGTAGACGTAATCCGGATTGGAGATCACCACTTCGTAATCTTTCATCGTCCAGTCGTTAGCGGTGTCAAAACCGCCCCAATAGAGCGTGTCCCAGAAGTTAACGCGAACGCGCGAGGTGGCGAAGGCGTGCGCGTCAGCTGCATCTTTCAGCCCATCTTGCCAGGCCTGCATCACCGGAATGCCGTGCGCTTTCACCATTTTGCTTACTTCTAACGCGAAGTGACTTGGTAAGTGCTCCAGATCTTCCACTTTGCCGGATTTCACCACCGCCTGGCAGACCTGAGATTTTGCCCAGGGTTTGTCCTCTTTGCTTTGGTCTAAAATACCCGTTCCTGCTTTCGGGTTTTTGATATCGCTGTAGCCGGTTCCGAGGCGGATATTTTTCGCTTCATCACCGCCAAAGTGCCAGGTAGTCAACGGTTGGCCCGCTTCGAGGTGCATCGCCTGCACTTCACCAATCACTTTATCGACAAAGCGCTTTGAGGAATCGAGGCAAGGATTGAGATAGCTGGTGCGGTCGTACAACTGCACGGAACGGGTATTCGAGGTATCGGTTGGATCCACCAGACGATATTCACTGGCCTGCTGCGGTTTACCCGCCTTCATGTATTGCTGATAACGCGCTTCCATCGAAATCACTGCCGCGCGCGCGTGTGCAGGCATATCGATTTCCGGGATCACTTCAATGTTGCGTGCCTGAGCGTATTTGACGATCTCAATATAATCGGCGCGGCTGAAATGCCCGGTTCCGTTGTTATCCGTGAACGGGCCGGAGCCCAACTGCGGCAGCAGACATTGCTGCTCAGTGAGATCGTGACAACGCTTACTGCCCACATCGGTCAACTCAGGTAGACCGGGAATTTCGATACGCCAGGCTTCGTCATCGGTCAGGTGGAAATGGAATTTATTCATCTTCCACGCCGCCATCTGATCGAGCATGCGCAGCACCGCTTGCTTGCTGTGGAAGTTACGCGCGACATCAAGGAAGGCACCGCGATAGGCAAAGCGCGGGGCATCTTTCGCCTCGAGCGTGGCGATAATCGGTTTACCTTCAGCGGGCACCAGCGACAGTAACGACATCAAGCCGTAATAGACGCCAGCCTGATCGTAACCAATGATATCGGTGCCGCGTGGTGTGATGCGCAGTTCATAAGCTCCCGATACGGCTTCTTTACCTTTAAAAGAGTGGGCAGCAATGCGGGTTTTCACGTCATAACCTGAAGACTGCTGTTTGAGCCCCATCAAATCGAAGCGCTGCTTAACCGCATCGGCTTGATTGTTCGCCAATACATCCAGATGCAAAGTGACGCCACGGCTCAGATCGACATCGGCAGCATGAACTTTCACCGTG
>NZ_DAMBSA010000156.1:0-9658 GCF_032054795.1 Pantoea sp. CTOTU49201 | reverse complement strand
TTGCCTTTCTGGCGCTCGCGGGTTTTCATCACCAGACGATTCGCCGGGATCTCCAGCACGCTCAGCGTGGCGCTGATCACATCGAACAGACGCTGACGCGCTTTGTTGGCGTCAACGGTTTTTGGCGGCGCGTACTCCTGAATCACCACCCAATCAGCGTAACGATCGACCGCTACGTTGTACTCAGGCAGATCGGCGTCATACAGACGATAGCAGTCGATATTCGACTGACGCGCCCATTTATCCAGCTTCTTGAGGTTCTTACGCAAGCGGTTAGCAAAATCTTCCGCGATCTGCGCGCCGCCTTCTGCGCTGGTCGCAGCCAGCTGATAGTTTTTCTGCACGCACTCGAGCGGGCCGTTTTTGGCTTTGAACTGGCGATCGGCACGCAGTTGCAAGCAGCTCAGCAGCTCTGGCGAGGCGCTGAACAGCGACAGATTCCAGCCGCCGAAATTCTGCTTCATGATGCGGCCCAGCTGGCTGTGCAGCGCAATCAGCGCTGGTTCACTTTCCAGACGCTCACCGTACGGCGGGTTGCTCAATACCGTGCCGGTAATCTCTTTGCCCGCCAGCGGATTCTTCAGCTTGATCACATCCTGCTGCGCGAAGGTGAACAGCTCGAACACGCCAGCACGACGGGCGTTGGCGCGCGCCGATTCCAGCACGCGGCTGTCATTATCGTAGCCAAAGAAACGGGCGGTCGCCGCAGCGGTACCCACGCGTGCGCGCTCTTTCGCGGCAGCATGAACTTCCTGCCAGACCGCCTGATTGTGTTTCTTCCAGCGATTGAAGCCCCAATGGGTGCGCAGCAGGCCAGGCGCGCGATCGCAGGCGATCAACGCCGCTTCCAGCAGCAGCGTACCGGAACCACACATTGGATCGACCAGCGGCGCACTGCTCTGCCAACCGGAACGCATCACAATCGCCGCCGCTAAGGTTTCTTTCAAAGGTGCGGCGCCGGTTTGCTGGCGATAGCCGCGTTGATGCAGTGAATCACCGCTCAGATCCAGCGCGATGCTGACGCGATCTTTGTTTAGCCACGCATTGATGCGGATACCCGGTTGTTCACGATCAACGTTCGGGCGTTCCAGGTTCTGACGGGTAAAGCTGTCAACGATGGCATCTTTGATACGCAGCGCACCGAACTGGCTGTTGCGGATCACCTCGTTGGTGCCGCTAAAATGGATGGCAAAACTGGTGTTGCTGTCGAACATCTCGGTCCATGGAATACTTTGCGCACCCACGTAAAGATCGAGATCGCTCCAGACGCCAAATTCTCCCAGCGGCAGCAAAATGCGCGAAGCCAGACGGCTCCACAGCAGGCTTTGGTACATTACATGGTCGTCGGCCTGAAAGTGGACGCCGCCCTGCACCACCTGCAAATCCTGCGCACCCAGCGCGTCTAGCTCACTTTTCAACAGCTCTTCGAGCCCACGCGCCGTACTGGCAAACAGAGAATTCATATCGTCACTTTTTACTCTTGCTTAAATTGCTGCGCATTATAGCGAATCAGCGTGCTATGTCATAAAGTTAGCTTCTTTTAAACTTATGACCCTATTTCTGGAGTGGTGATGATTACGCTTTCACGCCTTTACATCCATCCCGTTAAATCTATGCGCGGTCTGCAACTGTCACATGCGCAGGTGCTGGAAAGCGGTCTGGGCTTTGATCGCATCTTTTTGGTGACCGAACTGGACGGCACGTTTGTGACCGCGCGCCAGTTTCCGGAAATGGTGCGTTTCACGCCCGCGCTGCTGCCGGATGGCCTGTTTTTACAAGCACCGGATGGATCGCAGGCGCTGATCCGCTTTGCCGATTTCACCGCTGAGCAGTCACCTACCGAAGTATGGGGCAACCATTTCACCGCGCGTATTGCGCCGGAAACCATCAATAGCTGGTTGAGCACCTTCTTCCCGCGTCCGGTGCAACTGCGCTGGACCGGCGCGGAACCGACGCGCCGCGTGAAGCGTTTTGATCATGTGCCGCTGAGCTTTGCCGACGGTTTTCCCTACTTGCTGGTCAATATGGCCTCGTTACAGGATCTGCAACAGCGCTGTCCGGCCAGCGTGCGCGTTGAGCAGTTCCGACCCAATCTGGTGGTAAGCGGCGCGGCCGCGTGGGAAGAAGACAGTTGGAAACGTCTGCAAATTGGCGAGATCACCTTTGAGATGCCGAAGCCGTGCAGCCGCTGCGTGTTTACCACCGTCGGCACCGAAACGGGTCAAAAGCATCCTAATGGCGAACCGCTCACCACCTTGCAGGGTTTCCGCAGCGCGCAGGATGGCAGCGGCGATATCGATTTCGGCCTGAATTTGATTGCGCTCAATAGCGGCATTATTCGCGTTGGCGATACGGTGACCATTTTAGAGAAGCAAACGCCGCGCGCTTACGGTGCCGGCGCCGTGGTCGAAACGCTGGCGCCGGTCGCCAGCAGCCACAGCGCAGTAACTATCGATTATCAGGGTGCGCGCTTTAGCGGCGACAATCAGCAAGTGTTGCTGGAACAGCTGGAGATGCAGGGTTTCCGCATTCCCTACTCATGCCGCGCCGGACTTTGTGGCAGCTGCAAAGTAACGTTGGTCGCGGGTGAAGTGAAAGCACTGAAGAAAAGCGCGGTGCGCGCAGATGGTACGATCTTAAGCTGCAGCTGTATTCCGGCAGGCGATATCGAACTGGCGTAAGCCGATTACACCGCCCGCGCAAAGTGGGCGGTTTGTTCCTGCTGCTGTGGACGCAGACGATCGTTCATGATCTTAATCGCATCACCCAACTGCATACCTTTACCCGCCACGGTTAACGCATTTTGCGCTAATAAGCACAGCGCCGCATTTTCACCGCTTTCAACCACAAACAGTTGTGCCTGCTCGCCGCTATCGGCCAGCGTCACTGCCACCATATCGCCCGCAGCCGGCTGCCAGCTGTGCGCGTGATTGGTGAAGTGCCAGCTTTTAGGCATCAAGGGTTTGAGAAAACGGCTGGCCACCAGCGCGTTTAAAACTAATTCGGCACGCTGATCGCCTTTTAATCCACTCTGACGGCAACGTTCTTCAAAAGTAAAATAGAGCGCTGCGTCATCAACGCAAAAACCGCTGATATTAAATGCATCAGGCGTCAGCATTTTGCGCGAGAAGCGCGAGCGAAATAACATGCCGTCGGCTAAATCCAGCATCATGCGGTCATGCTCTGCGTCGAAATACCAACGCCAGTTGTCATCAGGTTTGATTTTCATGATCTGCCCTGTGGTTTATCGCTGCGCTAAATGGCGCTTAATTAAAAAAATAAATCTGAGAAAAAGCTGAAAAATGCACCAGCAGGACAAAATATAAACGAGCCGAAGGGATAAATAAACCCCTCGGCGCAGTAAAGTGGGAAATGTCTTAGAGGTGGGTCACGATATCTTTAATTAAGCCTGGGCCTTTATAAATAAATCCGGAGTATATCTGCACTAATGTTGCACCTGCGGCAATTTTCTCGCGCGCAGAAACCAGGGAATCAATACCACCGACGCCAATAATAGGTAAGCGGCCCTGCAGCTCTTGCGCCAGGCGGCGAATCACTTCGGTGCTGCGTGATTGCACCGGACGACCACTTAATCCACCTGCTTCTTCGGCATATTTAAGGCCGGTCACCAGCGAACGATCGAGTGTGGTATTGGTGGCAATCACACCATCAATATTGTGGCGCAGCAAACTGCCGGCAACCTGGATCAATTCTTCTTCGGTAAGATCCGGCGCGATCTTTACCGCCACCGGCACATATTTAAGGTGCCGTTCTTGCAGCTCTTGCTGTTTTAATTTGATGGCAGAGAGAAGATCGTCCAGCGCTTCACCATATTGCAGCGTGCGTAATCCTGGCGTGTTCGGCGACGAAATATTGATGGCAATATAACCCGCGTGGGCATATACCTTTTCCATGCAGATCAGATAATCGTCTTTACCATTCTCAACTGGCGTATCTTTATTTTTGCCAATATTGATGCCGAGAATGCCTTTAAAGCGCGACTTTTTGACGTTGGCGATCAGATGATCGACGCCGTGATTATTGAACCCCATGCGGTTAATAATCCCTTCCGCAGGCACTAAGCGGAACATACGCGGTTTATCATTTCCCGGTTGCGCCAGCGGCGTTACCGTTCCCACTTCGACAAAACCAAAGCCCATCGCGCCAAAGGCATCAATGCACTCGGCATTTTTGTCGAGGCCGGCGGCTAAGCCGAGCGCGTTCGGGAAGGTTAATCCCATGCAGGTGACCGGACGTGATGGCAGCGACTGGCGAATCAGCCCTTCCAGCGGGGTGCCGCTGATAAAACGCAGTTGTTGAAAGGTGAGTTCGTGCGCACGCTCAGGATCAAGCTTAAACAGCGCCGGCCGGACGATAGGATATAACATGCACTCTCCTCAATGACGGGAACCAGGGAAGTCGGGGTGCACGGGAAAATGTGCGCCAGAATGGTAAGGTGCTCTGGCGCAAAAGTAAATTGTTCTACTGCATCACAATTTGATCGTTATCAGCGTCGTGCAGAATAGCGGCCAAGCTGTTCACGACACGCCTGCAGGCCGCTGTAAATCGTCGGGCAGTACCACATCAGCTTCAGACGCGCGCTGTGCTGCAACACGTTGCGCACCAGCTGATTCACCTGCGGCTGCCAATCTGTCGGGATCACCATGTGATTTTTGCGGATCTGCGACAAACAGCTGTGCATAACCGTTTGGTAATAGCTGTCCAGCAAGGCCGCATCCACCGGCAATTGCTGGTCACGCAGGAACTGTTCGCTGCTTTGACGCGCGATAAAATAGTTTTTCACGTAGGAAAAATCGCGCGTGCTCTGCGACAACGAGGTCAGCATAAAGCGCTTGTAGTAATAGCTTTGGCTGGTGCAATAAATGTTACGCGCCTGCAGATAGAGCGCGAACATGTACGGGGCATCTTCATGGTTTTGGATCGGCAGAAACTGCAGCGCCAGTTGATCAATCAAGCGACGCGAAATGATGCTGCTCCATACTACGCGGTGCGCCGACTGATGCTGCATCAGCGTACGCAAGCTGGTGCTGCCGCCGGGCAATAATCCACTGACATGACGCTGGTGAATGGTTTGATAGTGACGCTGCGCGGCGGGCAGATCGAAGAACATCTTTGCGCCAAAGCAGAACAGGTCAATATCCTCATGGCGCGCCTGCACGCGACGGAAGTCGGCGAACAAGTCGGTGGAGACAAAATCATCCGCATCCATGAAGTAAACAAAATCGCCGGTTGCTACAGCGAGCCCTTTCATACGCGCCGCGCTGACGCCGCCGCGCTCGCCGCTCAGCAGCATCACCTGCGGGTGCTGGGCCGCAAACGCCGTTAGCCAGGCCACGCTGCTATCGCTGGAGCCATCGTCGATAACAATGATCTGTTCCGGCGGCGATGACTGCCGCAACAAAGAACTCATCGCTTCTGGCAGCCAGGGCGCGCAATTCCAGTTCGGTATGATGACCGAAACCGTAGGGATACGGTGAGATGACATCATGCTCATCCTCTTTCCTCAACGTTAAACAACGGAATTCTGAGACGCTTCAACACCACGCTGTGCAGCAGGCAGCAGACACCAAGATTGAACGCGCCAATCAAGCCGAGCCACAGCAGGTTGATCCAACGATTTTGATTCCACTCGATCGGCAAGAAAGTGCTTAACCAGGCGATGGCGGCGGATACCGCCCAAATCAGCATTACGTCGCGGGTTAACCAGGTGAAATGAATGCCAGGCGCGAAACGGCGATGCACCAGCCACGCCCAACCCACCAGATAGAAGATGTTTTGCCCCAGCCACAACCAACCGGTGCCCAACGCGCCGTAGTGAATAGCGCACCAGATGTTGAGCGGCACCAGCAGCACGGCAAAGCAGGTGAAGCCTTTCATGTGCAGCTTGAGGTTGCCGTTGATGTATTGCAGGTGATAGAGCAAGCCACAGATAGCCTGAATGCCGCTGCCCAACGCGTACAGGCTGAGAACAAACGACATCTCATCAACAATCTGACTCTTCTGCGTCCACGCCCAAAGCAGCGGGCCAGCGTAACAGGCGATAGTAATGCTGAGCGGCGCCATAAAGATCGCCACCGCCTGCGTGGTGTAGCGATAGAGTTTCAGCGACTCCGCATCGCCCTCTTTACGGGTTTTCATGCCGGTCATACGCGGCACAATCGCCTGCATTATCGGGCTGCTGAGCAACAGAATGCCGGTCGCGGCCGTCGCCACCACGGTAAACGAACCGTATTCGCTTAGCGGCAGCGTCTTGGAAAGTACTAATCGGTCGATTTGCGAAATAAAGGTCCACACCGCACTGGAGAATGCCGCGCTGAGGGCAAAACGAATAAAGGGTTTCAGCACCTCTTTAAGATCGCCGCGCTTCTCTTTGCGCGCCGCTTTGGGAATCAGCTGGCAAGATTTATAGATACAGCAGGCTGCTTCGGCAATCGATACCAGCAGTTGCCAGATAAAGAACGCCAATACCGGATTGGAGAAGAACTGAATCACCAGCACTGCGCCGAAGGTGCGTAAGGTGGTGATGACCAGATTGACGCCGTTCAGCCACACTTGATGTTCGAAGCCGACAATCACGCTGCGATACGGACTGGTGCGCCAGCGAATCGCGGCGGTGATCACCATAATCGCCACGGCAATCACCACATCACCCGCAGGCAGATGACGTGCATCCAGCCAGTGCGTGGCAATCCACGGCGTTGCCAGCCAACCCAACACCACCAGCACAATGGTGGAAAACAGGAAGAATTTGGTCAGCGTGGCAAACAGCGCCGGGAACCAGACGAACTCCGCCTGATTTGCACGATAGCGCGCCGCTTCCCGCATTAAGGTGGTGGAAACACCGGCATCCAGTAATTGCAGCCAGGTTAATAAGATCGAAAAGAAGCCCACTAAACCGTAGGCTTCCATTCCTAAGTGTTGAATATAAAGTGGTACAACCAAAATACCTGACAGCGTCAGATAGATTTGACCAACATAGTTGGCAATCGCGTTACGTTTTATAGACATAGGTGTTTTGGCATCTGGGGATTATCTCAGTGGCCTTAAGCGTGACATAAAAGTATTCACGCGCACACCGGAGTTATTCTTAAAATTAACGTTGGTGCTAAGCGCCCAGCCTTTTTCTCATTTTCATCATGGAGAAATAGATGTCAGGTTGTTTCAGCATAAGTTTTTCCATTGCACCCTTGGCCGGGAAGTTTTCCGCAAAGTAGGTTAATGCGTGGCGGGTATTATCTGAGAATTTCGCCGCACCACTTAACTCGTACTGGACTAATTGTAATAAGCCGCTGCGTAAATAACTTTCGCGATAGCGGTTTCGCTCCGGAATATAGTGTGACAAACGTGTGAGTTTTTCATAATCAGTAATAAATTGCTGATAAGTTAAGCGCGGCGAGGCATCGGCTTTGGTGGTCAGCGAGGCTTCGCTGGCGTAGTCGAGCACCCACGCCGTTTGCGTATGCAGTAATCCGGCGAGCATCACATCCTGAATACGCGTCAGCGGCGCACCCACGCGGGCCAGGCCAGCACGCAAGATCACCGCAAAGCCGCCCTCCTGCCACCAGCGCTGCGCATGCAACTGTTGAAACAGCTGCAGAGACGAGTGTAAGCCGTTTGGCAGCTCGCGCTTTGCCAGCGAGACAATAAAGCAGTTCAGCTCTGGACGCTGGTCACTGAGCTTCGCCACGTCCTGCAGCAGGCTGGCTGGCAAGGCGCTGCGCTCAGCACTAAACAGCAGGAAATCATCTTCTGCCGGCGTGCTGTGCGGGAAGGTTGGCAGCAATGAAGAAGTAAGATGCGCGCCCGCGGCATCGGGTTGCAGCCAATAACACACCAGCTCTTCTTCTGCTTTAGGTGAGGGTGAGATGCGATTGAAGGTGGCAGGCACGACCTGCTGCTCAGTTAAATCCTGAGCAAATGAAGAACTACCCATATTTATCTCCCTAAGAATAAATTAGCTTGCCGCAACGGCAGTTCACGCCACAAAACGCGGGCGTAAATAAATAAGTGAAATATCGTTATCGTGTTCTAGCGGAAATTAGCTCAACCAATTATAAACAGGCCGGGGATTGTAATTCCAACCACTATTAGCATTAACACGTAACTTAAGAGATTCATTGTTTAGCGCGACTGCATGAAGTGTGAAGTTGATCTTCGCAAAGTTGCATTAGTTGTAACCGGCGAGATGAATGGCATGTATTTTATTAACCTTTATTCGCGTTTCGACATAAATTTCGCGAAATAAAAACCACGGTATATTAGGAAACAATCAAAGCTTGCTAAGTTTAATCCGATTCATAAAAAAATGAATAGTGGTGAATTGCTGGTTTTTCCCCATATCTTTCAATAGTAACCGCCGCATTTATCCGGCATCCACGTGGTCTGTGTAAATATATTTCTCCGGTTACTCCTCTGTTTTACCCATGCATTACGACCCTTAATCATTAAACTCAGTCCAATGGGCCTCAGGATTTATATAACCGCCTACTTCCTGCACCGCTTTTCAGATTATGCCTAAGCACCCATCGGCAGCTTTTTTACCCTTCCTTTATATGTCGCTGGCTATCCCATTTTGCGACTTACGATTACCAGATAAATCATTTAAGCCTCGCTGCCTGCTCTGACAGTATTGAACACATCAGTTCTGAATATCAGATAATCAATAACTTTCAGTTATAAGGAGTGACCATGCGGGTTATTACGCTGGCGGGCAGCCCTCGCTACCCTTCACGCTCTACTGCGCTGCTGAGCCTTTGCCAGCACGCGCTGGAAGCACGCGGCGTCGAAGTGATTCCGTGGAATATTCACAACTTCCAGCCTGAAGATTTGCTCTATGCACGCTTCGATTCACCTGCCTTAGCCGCGTTGAAAGCTGATTTGGCGCTGGCAGATGGCGTGATTGTCGCCACGCCTATTTATAAGGCTTCGTTTTCTGGCGCACTGAAAACTCTGCTCGATCTGCTGCCAGAGCGCGCGCTGGAGCACAAAGTGGTGCTGCCACTGGCAAGCGGCGGCAGCGCGTCACATCTGCTGGCGGTGGATTACGCGCTGAAGCCGGTGCTGAATGCGCTGAAGGCGCAGGAAGTGTTGCACGGCGTGTTCGCCACTGACGGCCAGATTACCGATTACGATCGCCAGCCGCTGCTCGATCCGCTGCTGTCGCAACGCATTGATGAAGCGCTGGATACCTTCTGGCACGCGCTACATCGTCGCCACCCACCTTACGCACAAGCGGTATAAAGGAAGAGAGATGAAAAGGATATTGACGGGTTTACTCATGCCAGCCGTCGCGGCGCTGCTCACCTTGAGCGTGAGCGCCCAGGCCGCCGATGCACCCGAACAGTTGCGCATCGGATATCAGAAAGGTTCGGTGAGCATGGTTTTGGCGAAAACCCACAAGCTGCTGGAGCAGCGCTTCCCGCATACCAACATCAAGTGGGTAGAATTCCCGGCGGGACCGCAAATGCTCGAGGCGCTTAACGTCGATAGCATCGATTTGGGCAGCACCGGCGACATCCCACCGCTGTTTGCCCAAGCTGCGGGTGCCGATCTGCTGTACGTCGGCTCGGAGCCACCTAAGCCGCAGGCCGAAGTGATTCTGGTGCCGAAAGATAGCCCGATTCACAGCGTGGCCGAA
>NZ_DAMBSA010000155.1:0-9718 GCF_032054795.1 Pantoea sp. CTOTU49201 | reverse complement strand
ACTCACGGTTGCGAATCTGGATGGATCGATTACTGCTCTTTGCCTTGCGTATGATGACATGCTTCAAGCCAAAGTATCGATACACGATACGCTGGCTCAATATCTTGATGCAAAAAACTTTGCTGAAGGTAATGCGGGTGCCGATCCTACACAGGAAAAGCTGAAGGTATTTTATATTGACAGCAAAAGTACCGAAACTAAAAGGCAGGTGGAATTTACACTGAGCAGCCCAATGGATTTGCAAGGGCTGATGATACCTACGCGGCAATTACATTCAATATGTACATGGTGCATTCGTGGTAAATATCGTTCAGGTGATGGGTGTGATTATGCCGGTACAAACTATTTTGACAAATTCAATAATCAGGTAAGTGATCCTTCACTGGATGAATGTAGCGGTACGCTCACTGGATGCAAGAAAAGGTTTGGCGAAGGTAACGAGCTATCGTTCGGTGGATTCCCGGGCACTTCGCTAATTCGGAGCTGATTATGCGCCAGAAAACCATTGATGCGTTATTGGCTCATGCGGCTGCTGAGTATCCGCGCGAGTGTTGCGGCGTGATAGTGCAAAAAAGTCGAGTTGAACGTTATTTCCCATGCCGAAATCTGGCACCAGAGCCAACAGAGCAGTTCCATTTGTCGCCAGAGGATTATGCCTCGGCAGAAGATAGGGGAACTATAATCGCCATCGCTCACAGCCACCCGGATGCAACAACACGACCAAGCCCACTTGATGAGTCAATGTGTGACGCCAGCGGCGTGCCATGGCACATCGTGAGCTGGCCGGAAGGCGATCTTCGCACGATACAGCCGCGCGATGAGTTGCCGCTGCTCGGACGCCCGTTCGTGCTTGGACATTCTGACTGCTGGGGATTAGTCATGAGCTACTTTCGGCAGGAACACAGTATAGAGTTGCCCGATTACCGCGTCGATTATCCATGGTGGGAAGACCAGTACACCGATGATTTCTACAAGGATAATTGGCAGCTAGCAGGGTTTACTGAAGTTAAGGGTGCGCCGCAGGCAGGTGATGTGATTTTAATGCAGGTTCAATCCAATAAGTGGAACCACGCAGGCATCATGCTGGATGGCAACATGATGTTGCATCACCTTTACGGTCGAGTTAGTAACCGAGTGCCATATGGCGGCTACTGGCTCGAAAGAACAATGAAGATCGTTAGATATGAGAATTTATCGTGATGCCATGCTACGATTTGGATTCAATACAAGGAGGAGTTTATGGGAAACAGCGATTTAATTTGGACGCTAATAATCTGCGTAATTTCTATCATCATCTGGTTCTACGTTAATCGGGCTAGCGTCAGAGCCAATCGGCAGGTTGAATTACTTGAATCAATAGATAAAAAACTTTCCAAATTAGTTGGAGAGAAAGCCCCTGATAATGGCGCACTGACTTCAGCAGCCAAAATCCTTGAAGATGCGAGGAAAAAACAGGGGCTATGATGAAAAAATTAAATTCTAAAGCATCCATTATATTCTTGGCGTTCTCCCTAAGCGGGTGTATGGCAAGTTCTTTGGAAAGCCAAGCTCCAATATATTCTGGGCATTCAAATAAAAGCGTAGATGCTACTAATCGTTGCCTCGCGCCTAAGTGGGTAGAGCTAAGGTCTTCAGCTACCAGTATACCAACTGAATCAGGATATAAACTCATAGCTTCCGATGATATTTTTGGAGCACTCTCTATCGCAAAAATTGACACTAACCCAGCAGGTGGGAGTGATGTGACGGTTTATGCGGTAGCAAGAGGTTTTAACGATCATTGGGCTACTGCTGCCAGAAGCTGTATTTAATGATTTGTTGAGGTGACCATGTCTGCGCATTGCGAAGAAATAATGACGAGAATTGAATTAGGTGCAATTCTTGGAATGACTTTTGGAAAAGTCCATTATCGCTTGATATCGAAAACGAGTGAAGCCATCCGTGCATTAACTGCAACAATAAGCGGATTTGAAAAATTTCTTATTAATAGCAAAAAACGCGGGCTGACATTTGCAGTTTTCAAAGGAAAGAAAAATTTAGGTGTAGATGACTTAGAATTTCCAGTAAATGGAGAAGTGATACGTATTGTTCCTGTAATAATTGGTAGTAAAAAAGCAGGAGCGCTACAAACGATTATTGGAGCTGTACTAGTTGTCGTTGGTGTGGCTGTTGGCTATTTTTCCGGAGGAACTTTATCGGCGGTAGGATACGGGATGGCAAAAGTTGGAGCAGCCATGATGATTGGTGGTGTAGTGCAAATGCTATCACCCCAAGCAGCAGGTTTAGCCAGCAGGCAGGATGCCGACAATCAGGCGTCATATGCGTTTGGCAGCCCTACTAATACAGCATCTCAAGGCTATCCGGTTCCTCTTCTATACGGTCAGCGGCGCATAGGCGGCGCGATCATTTCCGCCGGTATTTACGTCGAAGATCAGCAATAAGCGCAACTAAAATCACCTCACCTTAAAGGTCGCTTCGGCGGCCTTTTTTTATGGGCTCAATATGGCAAAAGTTACCCACATAAAGGGACGCAAAGGCGGCGGTTCGGAATCCCGCACGCCAACGGAACAGCCGGACGATCTCCAATCAGTGGCAAAAGCAAAAATACTGCTGGCGCTTGGCGAGGGTGAATTTGCTGGTGGATTGACCGGACGACAAATATTTCTTGATGGCACAGCAATTGAAAATGATAACGGTTCGCAAAACTTCAGTGGTGTAGCGTGGGAGTTCCGGTCGGGCACCCAGGCGCAGAATTATATTCAGGGTATTCCTGGCACAGAGAATGAAATATCCGTTGGCTCAGACATTCCCAGCTCTACAGCTTGGGTTCGTACATTTACGAATACCCAGCTTTCCGCCGTTCGTCTGCGCTTAAAATGGGCGGCACTTTTTAAGCAGGAAGATAATGGCGATCTTCATGGCTATAGCCTTAATTATGCGATTGACCTGCAAACCGATGGTGGAGCTTGGACAACGGTAATTGACACTTCTGTAACCGGCAAAACGACTACAGGGTATGAGCGCAGTCACCGTATAGACTTACCGCAGGCCGGAAGCACATGGACTATCCGATTGCGTAAGATCACGCCAGATGCCAACAGTGTCAAAATTGGCGACACAATGAGTCTGCAGAGCTATACGGAAGTTATTGACGCAAAACTTCGCTACCCTAACACCGCGCTTCTGTATATCGAGTTCGACTCCAGCCAGTTCAACGGTAGCATCCCGCAGATCACATGCCAGCCGAAAGGCCGCGTGATTCGGGTACCTGATAATTACGACCCAGTTACGCGCTCTTATTCCGGCACATGGCTTGGTTCGTTTAAATGGGCATGGACGGATAACCCGGCGTGGATATTTTATGATTTGGTGGTGACTGACCGTTTCGGATTAGGTGATCGCCTAACCGCTGCTAACATCGATAAGTGGACTCTTTATTCTGTTTCGCAATATTGCGATCAGATGGTGCCTGATGGCCGAGGCGGCAGCGGCACAGAGCCTCGCTATAAGTGTGATGTTTATGTGCAGACTCGTGCTGATGCTTATTCCGTCCTGCGTGATTTCGCGGCAATTTTCCGTGGCATGACGTACTGGGGAGGCGATCAAATTGTTTCCCTCGCTGATATGCCGCGCGATGTGGATTACAACTTCACTAATGCTAACGTGGTTGACGGTGATTTTGCCTATCAAAGCAGCACGACTAAAACCCGCTACACCTCAGCACTGGTTTCATGGTCCGATCCTGATAACGGCTATTCTGATGCGATGGAGCCAGTATTCGAAAAGGATTTGGTCAGCCGATATAAGGTATTCAATCAACTAGAAATAACCGCAATAGGTTGTACGCGTCAGTCCGAAGCCAATCGTAAAGGTCGCTGGGGCGTTCTGACCAATAACAAAGATCGCATCGTGACGTTCTCTGTTGGTCTGGACGGTGATATTCCGATGCCTGGTTACATTATTGCCGTTGCTGACGAATATCTTTCTGGTGTTGTGGCTGGCGGCCGCATCAGCTCAGTTAATGGCCGGGTTATTACCCTCGACAGAACACCAGATGCTAAGGCCGGCGATCGCTTGCAAGTGAATTTGCCAAGCGGCGTTGCGCAAAGCCGGACGATTCAAAGTGTGGCCGCTAATGTTGTCACAGTGACCACTGCGTTTTCGCAGGTTCCTGAAGCCGAATGCGTATGGGTGGTCGAGTCAGCTGAGCTTTATGCTCAGCAGTACCGAATTACCAGCGTTGCTGAAAACGATGATGGCACATTCACTATTACTGGCGCGGCGCACGATCCGGACAAATACGCGCGTATCGATACCGGCGCAATAATTGATGATCGCCCGATCAGCATCATTCCACCTGGCAATCAGCTCGCTCCAACCAATATCCTTATCGATTCTTATTCCGTGGTGTTGCAGGGAATCAGTGTCGAGACAATGCGTGTTCAGTGGGATGCGGTTAATAACGCAATATCCTACGAGGCGCAGTGGCGGCGCAATGATGGCAACTGGGTTAACGTCACACGCAACTCGACCACCTCATTTGAGGTGCCAAGCATTTACTCTGGTCGTTATCTGGTACGTGTTCGTGCCATTAACGCCGCAGAGATTTCGTCTGGATGGGGTTATTCACAGGAGAAAACGTTAACAGGTAAAGTCGGTAATCCGCCGAAACCGGTGGGGCTCACTGCACTGGGAATCAACTGGGGGATCACGCTTACGTGGGGATTCCCGGCAAACACCTCCGATACACTGATGACGGAGGTTCAATACACTGCAAACGCTGATCAATCCAACCCCGTACTCCTTGCTGACGTACCTTATCCGCAATCAACTTATTCGCAGCTTGGTCTGCGCGCTGGTCAGGTATTCTGGTATCGAGCTCAGTTAGTGGATAAAACCGGCAACGAATCCGGATTTACTGACTGGGTGCGTGGCATGGCAAACGACCAGGCATCCGATTATCTGGAAGATATCGCTGAGGACTTTTTCAAATCAGAAGATGGGCAGGCACTGCTGGAGCCCATAATCACCGATCCCGAAGCGATTCTGAAAGACATACTCGCCAACTATGATGCGGTTGATCAGCAGTGGGCGCAGTATGGTGAAAACCGCGCTGGAATTATTCAGGCACAGAAGGTTGCCGCAGATGCCCAAAGCGCAGTAGCCCAACTGCAAACAGATGTTGTAGCGCAGTTTGCACAGCAGCAGGCGGCTATTCAGGAGAAGTTCACTGCTTACGCTGACATAGACAACCCATATGCAGTCTGGACGTTAAAAACCGGTATTCGTTACAACGGCGTGAATTATGACGCAGGTTTGTCTGTGGCCACGACGGTTACAAATGGGCAGGTTCAGACACGCGTTGCTGTGAATGCTAACCAGTTCATCGTAATGAGTGGTACTGGCGACAACCGTTTTTCACCATTCGCTGTAGTCGGTGGACAGGTGTTCATGAATAGCGCGTTTATTCAGGAGGGCACGATAACTAACGCGATGATCGGGAACTTCATCCAATCCAATAACTATGTCGCTGGCAGAGCAGGGTGGCGTCTGGATAAGGGCGGCGGGCTTGAGATAAACAATAACAATGGTATCGGTGGCGGGTCGGTACTTAATGGGAACGGCCTGGGTGTTTACGACCCAAATGGTATTGAGCGAACATTTATAGGAAAACTGAGCTGATGGCAGATGTGTATGGAATTAGGATCACACCTGATGACGGCGGAAAACCATTAATACTTGATGGGTCTGCTCGTTTCATTTCCTCACTTGGTTATCTTGAATTAAATGGAGTAAACCGAAGCCGTCAGGTAAAAGCGCCCACGCCGGGCGCTACCCAGTTAGTTGTGCCGCGCAATTTAGTAAGAACGTTTGTGGGTGTTAATGGGCCGAGCCGAATCTTTTATGTAAAAAGCTATAACCTTTCCGCGTCAGGCGTTTTTACATTTGACGTAGGGGGCCATCAGGATGCGCAGACATCCCAAAATGCATTCGGTTTTGTTGATACTTTTTCTGTTGATGGAGGCGCTGCACTTGGAAGCAGTCAATACGGAATTCGTATCAGAAACGGTTCCGATTTTCTCAACCTGAACGACACGACCATGCTGGGTTTTGTTACTTACAGAGCAACGGTGAATATCAGCGGTAGCTGGTCTATTCCTTCAGATGTTGTCGCAAAAGGGAATTATGTCTGCTTTGTGCGGTTTAATGGAGGAGACAGAGCTTTATATCTTGAACGCGGCAGCAACAGAATTGATGTATATGGACCGGGTGGGACGAGCGGCGGGGCAATTAATGGTGTTCAAATCGTTATTGTATCTTGCGGGTTTTCACCAGGATTACCCGGTTCGGGCTATGGAATGGTCATCCGAAATTCAGCTGGCGTCATTACGTTTAGCAGTAGATATGCGCCGGTGATATGGACTGGTGGCACTTATAACTTTCCGGCATACGAAAACACTGATACCAGCGATGGTGAGGTGCTGCAGTGGATATCCCCATCAATAGCCATGTCGCAACCGATGATTCCTCTTTGTAGCATCGGCTCACAGAGTGGTGCACAAACCCGATCTGATGGGACATGGCAGTACAGACCGATCATGTATTCAGCCTTCAAAATGGATGGCTATCAGGTTTCTTGCGCGCGAGGACCAACGACTGGTGAGGGTGCAAAAACACTTAGCCCCAAAGCAATGCAAGTGGGATGCGCCATACCATGCATCGACGCTTCTAATTATTTTTAAATAATTAATCTCATAATAACCCGGCCATCGCGCCGGGTTTTTTATTGTCCGGAGAAAACTATGCCAGCAGGCACTATTGCTTTAACCAATAATTCAGCAACGGTAACTGGGACAGGTACCAGCTTCACGACCGAATTTAAGGTCGGTGATTTTGTAGGCGTTGTTGTAGGCGGCGCACCTTACACAATGATTGTCGCTTCCGTTGCATCGAATACTCAGCTTTCTTTAAGTGTGCCATTTAACGGGCCAAGCGCCTCAGGATTAGCTTGGTATGCGGTTCCGGCTTCATTAAAGATTGCCATCACCCAGCAAACATTAAATGACGTCGGCACGAATGCACGCGGCATGATTCTGCAGATGGATAACTGGCAGAAAATTTATAGTGATGCGGCATCAGTGACAGTCACGCGTACAGACCGTAGCACCTTCACTGGCCCAAGCTGGGGATACATGTCCACTCAGTTCGGGAACAAAGCCAATACTGCTGATGTGTTAACCAAAGCCGATAATCTTTCCAGCCTTACGGATAAATCGGCTGCGAGAACCAACATGGGGGTTGCCTACGGCACAACTGCAGGAACAGTTGCGCAAGGTAATGACTCAAGGCTGAATACTGTAGGAAATAAAACAGGCGGAACCATAAGCTCAGCCGTAACGATTAATGGTATAACTCAGATTCCCACTTCAGGAGCATATTTCTATAGCTCTGGATCGGTTACTGAGTCAAACAATAACATGACAACTATCGGAATGCGGATTGCTGGCAACAGCTCGGGTACCGACATTTATTTAAGATACAACCTGGTAAGTGGCAATTATCATGCCTTTCAACTTGTACAAAGCTCAGCTGAAACTTTCAGAGTGCAAAGCAATGGCTATGCCTATGCCACATCATTCAATAACACGTCCGACAGCAACCTGAAATTTAATAAAGAATTTATCGCTGATGCACTTCTTAATACCATGTCTATGCGAGGCATGAGTTACTCTCTTCAGGGTTCAAGAAAGGCAGGTGTAATCGCGCAGGATGTTCAGAAATTTTTGCCTGAAGCCGTATCAACATCTAACGATCCGATCGTGCTTGAAGATGGCACAATTTTGAATGAAACATTGTCTCTGGATTATAGCGCCATTGCCGGCTTGCACACTGAGGCGATTAAATCCTTCATTCCGCTAATGATGGAGATGTTGATCAGTCCTGAATCAGCGAAAGAAAAGTTAAGCAGTTTAATATCTGCCATCAACACCTCATCAGAAGATGCAAATCCAACGGATCTGAAAATGGAATGGGCATTGCTAAATCCTCCAACTTCGCCAGTGATGGAGAATCTTGTTGAAGAAGATGAGCATGAAAACTCACATGAAAATGGCTCCTAAAAAAGCCCCGGCGACGGGGCAGTTTAATACCGCGTCCATCTTCATGCAGGCTGCGGGTGTAACATTGAGGTTAGACCATTTGAGCCGTTTCTCATGTGATTACCTTGCTGCAGGCGTACGTTAGAACTGCAGACCAAGGAGGCGTTATGGAAAACCTACTCAACAAAGAGGCTCAACATGAAGTGGCTCGCATAATCGGCGATGCTGCGATAACCGTTCTTGCAGAGAAGCGCCCGCTATCGAGAGATGCTCTGATGCAAGTGATTCTCGTTGAATCAAACCAAGAGCCCAACATAGCCAGAGACATCGCCCTGCATCTGCTTGAACGCTGACACCAGCCGGGCGGCATTGTCGCCCACCTAAATTTCCTTCCCCACCAATCCCTTCGCAAAAACTGCAATCAATCGACTTGATCGATCCTATAGATCGATATTACTGTATTTATATACAGTATCTATCAGGGAGGGAGATGACCATGCCCCGCGATTACGAAATTAAAGACGCCTTCAGGTTCGCAATCAAACGCGATGCCGCTGGCCGCTATACCGTCACCACGCTGGACTTTTGCAGTGAGCTTAAGCGCCTGAACTGGCATTACACGCCACGGCAAGCCAATAACTGGATTGAGGCTCACAAGTCAGTATTCCGGGATATTTCAACATCGGAAGGTGATGAGCGCGTGTTTCAGGTATTCAATCCAAACGGCGGCATGTGATGTTTGCGCTCGTTGACGTGAACTCGTTTTACGCCAGCTGCGAGACGGTGTTCAGGCCAGATTTGCGCGGTAAACCGGTTCTGGTTCTCAGCAACAACGACGGCTGTGTGATCGCCCGCAGCGCGGAAGTTAAAGAGCTGAAAATCCCGATGGGTGCGCCTTACTTCAAGCTGAAAGACGAAATCCGCCGGCACAAGATTCACGTGTTCAGTAGTAACTATGCGCTGTACGCCGACATGTCGAACCGGGTAATGACAACGCTGGAGCAGATGGCCCCATCGGTGGAGGTGTATTCAATCGACGAAGCATTCCTCGACCTGACCGGCGTTCGTAATTGCCGCGTGCTGGAAGACTTTGGTCGCGAGGTGCGTGAGCGAATCAAGCGAGACACGCATCTGACCGTCGGTGTAGGCATTGCTCAGACCAAAACACTCGCCAAGCTTGCAAATCACGCTGCTAAGAAGTGGAAGCAGACCGGAGGCGTCGTTGACCTGTCGAATGTTGACCGGCAGAAAAAGCTGATGGCGCTGGTACCGGTAGAGGATGTCTGGGGCGTCGGCCGCCGCATAAGTAAGAAGCTGAACGCGATGGGCATCATCACCGCCAAAGACCTGTCGGAGCAGAGCACATACATCATCCGAAAGCACTTCAATGTTGTGCTGGAGAGAACGGTGCGCGAGTTGCGCGGCGAGCCATGTCTTGAGCTGGAAGAGTTCGCGCCGACGAAGCAGCAGATCGTTTGCTCCAGATCGTTCGGTTCACGCATCACCGAATATATGGATATGCGCCAGGCGGTTTGCTCATATGCCGAACGCGCTGCCGAGAAGCTGAGGCGGGAGCGCCAGTATTGCCGACAGATAGCGGTGTTCGTCCGTACCAGCCC
>NZ_DAMBSA010000154.1:0-9778 GCF_032054795.1 Pantoea sp. CTOTU49201 | reverse complement strand
ACGGCTTAACGATAATCGGGCAACCTGCGGCCAGCGCGGGCGCGACTTTGCGGGTGATCATCGCAATCGGGAAGTTCCACGGCGTGATTGCTGCCGCCACGCCAACCGGCTGCTTGAGTACCAGAATACGGCGATCGTCGCTCGGCGCGGGAATGGTGTCACCGTAAATACGACGCGCCTCTTCCGCGAACCATTTCACAAAGCTGGCACCGTACAGCACTTCGCCTTTGGCTTCCGCCAGCGGTTTGCCCTGTTCGGCGGTCATGATGATTGCCAGATCGTCGGCATTATCAATGATCATCTGATGCCATTTTTCCAGCAGCGTGGCGCGCGTGGCGTTGGGGGTTTTGCCCCAGCTGACGCGCACCGACTCAGCATAATCTATCGCCTGCTCGGTTTCCGCCGCACCCAATGCCGGAATGGTGGCAATCGGCTGCTGCGTGCCGGGATCGATCACTTCAAGCGTTGCGCCCTGATGCGCATCCTGCCAGCGACCGCCAAACAGCGCCTGCTGGCGCAATAATTCCGTATCTTTCAGTTGAATTCGCGACATGACAATCCCCTGTATCTTCGTCATTTCACTGTAACGTGACGCGACAGCGCAGGATGTTTTTCTGGCGAGAGGAAGTTATGTCGATGCGTGTTTTGCGGCGGGAAAAGAAATTTTATGCTGTGGGGGAGAAGTCACTCTAATGGCTTAATGTGCATCAGTTAAGCGACGAACACCGAAATGGCAGAGCAAAAGGATGAGTAACAGCACAATTTTTTTGCGCGATGAATCACGCCGCTACGGAATGTGCGGTCATTGAATGGTGTGGGCTACGTGCATATTCACAAGCGAGCGGCAAAACATTGCCACGGGAAGAAAAATGGGGGGGAGATAAGTCTTCTGGCCTCACCCGTAACCTCTCCGCATTGAGCTTTGAGACCTTTCTCTTAACTGTAAGTTACGTCTTCAATTACCTTTCCAGCCTGGCTCTGCGTTTGTACTTTTACGCCACGTTGCGCAATTGACTACGCTCTCTGGCCTTTCACTTTATATCATTTAGAACCAGGACGTTAATTATGAATACTCAGGCCTACACCGGCACACAATATGCACAGCGGAATACCCCTCTCCCGACCATTTCTGGCTCCGCGCCCGGCGAAATCGGTAAACAAGGGGCAATTGCTCAAATCATTGTTGGTGGTGAGTACTATGAAGTTCCGATTGATCCCGTAACTGGCAGATACACCTGGACCGCGACCACGCCCATCCCGGATGGCGAATACAGCATCTCGGTCACGACAAAAGATCGTGCCGGTAACATCGGTAAACCTGCGCTTTACACCATGCTGGTGGATACCACGCCACCTGAAGCGCCGCTGTTACTGAACCTTTTCGACGTTCAGGGCGTGAAAACCGGTAGCTTTGACGCCGGCCAGACCACCGATGATAAGCGTCCTACCTTAACCGGCCTTGCCCAGCCTGGCACCATCGTGTATCTGCGAGATGAAAACGGCAACAACATCGGCTCTGCCCAAGCAGACGCGATCTATGGCAAGTGGGTGATGGTGCCATCGCAGAATCTGAAGGATGGCGTGAACAATCTGAGTTTAGTTACAGAAGAGCTGTTCGCAGGCCAACCCCGCACTGGCACGCCTTCCGCGCCAGTGACAATTATTGTGGGTGCTGATTCATCTGCCTTACTGCAAAACAACCTAAACGACAGCACAACTCAGTCAAAAATTCTCGGCGATGAAACAGCTACTGGGGCCTCTATTGCACAACCTGATGCGATAGAGTTGCTGGTTTATACTGGCACGAGCTATGCCGAGCGAAACACCGCACTTCCGACCATTGCTGCCAGCGCACCGGGTGAAATAGGTAAAACAGGTTCGATTGCCCAGATTGTCGTGGGCGGTAACTATTATGAAATCGCCATTGATCCATTAACCGGCAAGTATGAATGGACTGCAATCGATCCACTGCCTGATGGTGATTACAGCGTCTCGATGATAGTAAAAGATCGTGCTGGCAATACGGGCAAACCAACGTTGTTCACACTGCGCATTGATACTACGCCGCCTGAAGCGCCAGACTTGATCAATATGTATGACGGCCAGGGCCTGAAAACCGGCAGTTTTGACTCGGGTGACACCACCGATGATAAGCAACCGACTCTCACCGGTGTCGCCCAGAAAGGCACCACGGTTTATCTGCGTGATGCCAGCGGCATTATCATCGGCAGCGCGGTAGCTGATAAAGTGACCGGAATGTGGGTGCTCGTGCCTTCAGTGCCGTTGAAAGAGGGTGTCAATAACCTGACGCTGATTGCCGAGGAGACGTTTGCCAAAACCGTGCGACAGGGGGTACCTTCAGATCCGTTCACGGTGATTATCGATTCCACAGCGCCGATCAACAGCGGTATTGATACCGTACTTGACAATGTTGGCAGCATTCAAGATCCGGTCCGTAAAGGCGGGGTAACGGATGACAGCACGCCAACGTTAAAGGGTAAAGGCACGCCAGGCGATATCGTAATCATTAAGTCTAACGGTAATCAGATCGGCACAGAGATAATTGGTGCAAACTCCGAGTGGAGCTTCACGCCAATGACATCGCTGCCGGACGGCACCTATCAATTTACCACGGTGGTTAGAAATCCGGCGGGAAATCAAAGCTCCGAGTCAGCTCCCTATATTGTGATTGTCGATACCATTGCGCTGGCCCCGATCATCGTAAAAGGTGTGGATGATGCAAGCGGTACGATCGCTAATGGTGGCAAAACCTTTGACACCACGCCGATGCTGGAAGGCAGTGGCGAACCTGGCAGTCGGGTTTATGTTGAATACCGAGATGGAAGCGGTAACTGGACTGTAAGTTCGACGCCAGTCACGGTTAACGCCTTCGGGACCTGGTCATGGACGGCCCCTGTATTAGCGGCAGGCAAAAGCTGGGAGTTTCGCAGCAAAATTGTCGATGTTGCCGGAAATGTCAGTGCGTACTCGACGTCCTATAAGGTGAATATTGAGCTAAATTTCTCAAGCGGGTTCGAAAGTTTCGACAATCAGAGTGCCACTATCAATACCAATTACCCTGGGCACACTTTCAAATCAGGTATACATGTTGTAGGAAAGGCTGGATACGCTGACCACGCGCACGTTAGTGATTTCTACTCAAACTTTGGGTTCAGTGTAAAAGAGGCATTTGAATGGGGGAAAGGTTCTACCACCGATAATATTGCAAACAACAGTGATTTGAGATTTACATTACCATCACTAACTAACAAGCTCAGTTTCTTTCTTGGTATGGTAGATGGCTGGGTAGTTATAACAACCTATAATGCAGCTGGACAGGTAATTGAGAGCAAGTCATTTTACGGTGATCTAAGCATTGCCACTAAAGATTTTTACTTCCAGTCGACAGGTGGCATTGCTAGTTTCAGTATACAAGGTTTTGATGAAATAAATGGTATGTTGATCGACTCAATAAGATGGGGTCAGGCAGCTGTAATGCCCTTGAATAGTTACGGTCACGACCAGGTCGACAATGTCATTGACCTTAATACATCGCCATCCCATTCGGGTCAAAGCGAAGAGCTTATTAATGATAATATGTTGCGGTTCGAAGGCGATAATACGCTGAATATTTCGGCCGAGGATATTCTGGCTCGCGCTAACACTGGCTTATTTGTTGACAATGGAAAACACCAGCTGTTAGTCCAAGGCAATGAAGGCGATATCGTGCAACTCATCCCTTCAAATGCAACAGAAAAAGGATGGGTCCAGCAATCTGGTACCGTTATCGTCTCCGGAATAGAATACCAGGTGTTCAGCAACGGCGATGCTGAGCTAATCGTACAAGTGGGTGTGAAAGTCGAGATGCCTGCAGCTCCAACATTAATCTCTAACGATGAAGCAGCTTCGCAGTCGTTTGTTAATGAAACTAGCCTGGAAGATATTAAAATCCGTGAGGTGCTTTCACAGAGTGAAGAGAATTTGTTGCTTACTGAAGATGAATCGCATTTAGCCGATAATGAAGATAGAAAATTAGAACTTGCTGATATTTTAACAGGAGTTGGAAAAATCGAAGCGTGGCAACAGCCTGATGAATATAATGCTGGAGGTAAGCTTATTAAGGACTTCACATTCTACGGTACTGATGCTGAACTAGCGCTCGACCAGGCAGTGCATTTCGAAAATATCTAATTAAAGCATTCATTAACTTTCATGCCACGTCATATTCCGACGTGGCATTTTTATTTTATTTTTCGCAAAAAGATCTGCGCCGGCTTCCTTACCTTTTTCTACACTTGATAACTGAATAATAAGTTTATCGGCAAAGAAACGATAATCAAATCTGGAAATCGATAGCCGGTTCGTTCTCGGTTTCGTAAGAGAGCGCCTGACGTTTGATCTCCTCCAGCGACAGATTAGCGTTACACAGCTCCAGGAACTGCCACACGTAATTGCGCTGCAGCTGACCGCGCTTCAGGCCGAGCCACACGGTATTGGCATCGAACAGATGATGCGTGTCGATTTTTACCAGGTCTTCCCCTTCGTAAATATCACACGCCTGATCGGCCAGAATCCCCACGCCCAAACCGAGTTCAACGTAGGTTTTCACCACGTCAGAATCCTGCGCGCTGAGCACGATATCCGGTCTGAGTCCTGCCGCCTGGAAAGCACGATCGACCCGCGAACGGCCGGTAATGCCCTGACGATAGGTGATCAGCGGATAGCGGCTAAGGCTGGCGAGCGTCACCGGCTGATGCTGCAACAGTTCATGATCGTGCGGCACCAGCAGTGAGTGATGCCAGCTAAACCACGGAAATGCCGCGAGACTGCTGTTATTCACTAACTGCTCGGAGGCGATGCCGATGTCGGCTTCACCGGCTAGCAGCATGGCGACGATCTCCTGCGGCGATCCCTGATTCAGTTCGAGACGCACATTAGGATAGAGTTGACGAAACGCTTTGATCACGCGCGGCAGGCTGTAACGCGCCTGAGTATGCGTGGTGGCGATAGTCAGCACGCCGCTGGTTTCATTGGTAAACACATCCGCTAAGCGGCGAACTTTGCCCGCTTCATCAAGGATGCGCTCAGCAATGGTTAACAGCGCCTTGCCCGGTTCGGTCATGCCTAAGAGTCGCTTGCCACGACGAATAAAAATTTCCACGCCCAGTTCATCTTCCAGATCGCGAATATGGCGGCTCACTCCTGATTGGGAGGTAAACAATGTATTCGCCACTTCGGTCAGGTTGAACTCGCAACGGGCTGCTTCACGTATAATTTTAAGTTGCTGGAAATTCACGCCCTTTTCTCCTGATTCCTGCCCCTGTTTCGTCCATGTTATGAAGTTGGCGTCATCGCAACAAATAATAAAAAACGGTGTGTTATGCGGAATAGTAATAAGGGAGGTTTTGCGAGGAAGATAAAAAAGGTCGCCATGAATGGCGACCCTACGGGATTAACCCACCAGCATTAATTCACGATCCTCTACCGCTGGCTTATTCAGCAGCGACAGCAGAATATTCTTCACCGCCTGCGCTGATGGCGACAGCGGCAGACGCGCCGAGATGTTCAGCGACAGCGGCAGATTCAGCGACGGGCTGTTAATCCGCGCCATCCACGCATGGGTGGAACTCACCAGCGCACGCGCCGCAGATTCTGGCAGCACTGTGACGCCCATGCCGCTGGAAACTGCCGCCGTCAGCGTGGAGATCGATTCGATTTCGCCGATGATGCGCGCGCTCAGACGACGCAGCGAGAACGCTTCATCAACACGTTTACGTACCGCGCTGTAGTCGCGTGGCAGGAACAGACTCATCTGCGCCACGTCCGCCAGATCGACAGTCGCACCCGGACACGCCGTTGCGCCCACCAGATAGAGCTCTTCTTTCATCAATGGAATGCTGTTGATGCCCGCCGTTGGCGCACGATCGTACAGCACCGCCATGTCCAGCTGGCCGTTCATCACTTTTTCATTCAGCGAGGTGCCGCTGTTTTCATGCAGATACACCAGCACATCCGGGAACTGCTCACGCACCGTCTGCAACAGCGGCATGGTAAGCGAGGATGCGGCAGTGCCCGGCGCTAAACCAATGGAAACCTGGCCGTTCAGTGCCTGGCCGGCGTTGATGACTGCCGTTTGCGCCTGTTCACACTGACGCAGAATGGTGCGGGCGTGGGCATACAGAATTTTACCGGCTTCAGTTGGCGTCACGCCGCGCTTGGTGCGGATCAGCAATTGCTGATCGAGTTCATTTTCCAGCGTAGCGACCTGCTGGCTAAGCGCAGGCTGCGCGATGTGCAGCACTTCTGCTGCCTGAGTCAGGCTGCCGATATCGACGATTTTTACAAAATACTTGAGTCGTCTTAAATTCATGTTGCCTCCGTCAATCCCCGAATACCCAGGTTGGGCGTCTCAGCCTGCTGGCTTGTGGAAATGAAGTTGCAATATGCAGGCCAGGTTTGTTTGCTACGCAAAATTGCATAGCCAGATTTTTCCTAAAGGCACGGAAAATAAGCGTTTGTGATTACCTCGAAGGAGTTAATAAGCGCGAGCGATGACGCAAAAAGAGTAAGAATCAAACGAATTGCACTGCAATGGGGCAGGAAATGCGAGTCAGGCGTGCAAAAAAGTGATGACCCGATGAGCTGGTTTGGTGCAGATAACGCAGAAAATGAGCAGAAATGGCGGGAATGAAACCAAACGAGCGGAAAAGAACGGATTCAACCAGTTGGAAAACTTATTCCCGAATCACCGCGGCCAATAAAAAGGTGCGCATAAATGCGCACCTTTTGTAGGGTCGCCATTGATGGCGACCACACTATCAGCGCTTCTTACGGTTGCGATGCATATCAATCGAAACTGCCGCCACGATGATGATGCCCTTAATGATGTCCTGCACATAAGCATCCACACCGACAAAGGTGAAGCCGCTCTTAATCAGGCCAAGAATCACCGCACCAATCAGTGTACCGGTAATGCGTCCTACGCCACCCATCAAGCTGCTGCCGCCGATAACGGCTGCAGCGATGGCATCCAGTTCGTACGCCATACCCATGCTTGACTGACCGCTACTCACACGCGCCGCCAGCACCACGCCCGCCAGACCAGAAAGCGCACCGGCGATGGTGTAAACGATGATCAGATACTTATTAACGTTGATACCGGACACTTTGGCGGAGGTCATGTTGCCGCCAATCGCGTAAACATATTTACCGTAACGCGTGTGTTTCAGCGCGATGTGGAACAGGAATGCCACCACCAGGAAGATAATCACCGGCATTGCGCCCTGGCCGATGGAGGTGAAGCCATCTGACAGGAAGCTGATTGGGTTACCCTGCGTGTAGTACTGCGCCAGACCGCGTGCCGACACCATCATGCCGAGCGTGGCGATGAACGGAGGAATACCGGTTTTGGTGATCAACACGCCGTTCATCACGCCGCACAGCAGCCCGACGCCGATCCCGGCGACGATGGGAATAACCGCCGGCAGGTTCACCAGCGACGGATACATCGGCGACAGGCTGTCTGAGGTTTGCGCCAGACTGGCCGCCACTACCGCGGTTAAAGCGATAACCGAACCGGATGACAGGTCGATACCGGTGGTGATAATGACCTGGGTCACGCCCACCGCGATGATACCGATGATCGCTACCTGCAGAATAATCAGTACTAAGCGGTTGGTGTTCATCAGGAAAGATTGATCACGTACGTACCAACCGGCAATTTCAAAAATCAGGGCAATGCCCACCATCACAACAAAAATCCCGGTGTCTTTTGGCAGCTTGTGACGCAAGTTACTAAAGAAAGAACTCTGTTCTGCGGCCTGCGGGGCCGTAATTTTTACGTTACTCATAGATGTCTCACGCCTCACTCGGATGCCAACGACAAAATGGATTCCTGATTGGCCTCTTCTTTATCGAGGATGCCGGTTATACGTCCGCCGTGCATAACCATCACGCGGTCGCTCATGCCGAGAATTTCTGGCAGCTCGGACGACACCATGATGATGGCCACGCCGCGATTCGCCAGTTCACTGATTAAGCGATAAATCTCTGCTTTTGCACCAACGTCGATACCGCGCGTTGGTTCGTCGAGAATCAGGATCTTCGGTTGCGCCAGCAGCCAGCGGGCAATCAGCACCTTCTGCTGGTTACCGCCGCTGAGGTTATTGATGATCTGATCCATGGTTGGGGTTTTGATGTTCAGCTTGCGAATCTGATCCATACAGTCCTGCGCCATTTTGATGTGGCTGACAAAACCGCTTTTATGGGTGTAATCGGGCATGTTGACGATGCTCATGTTCTCCATCACCGACAACACCAGGAACAGCCCCGACTTTTTACGGTCCTCAGTCAGGAACGCCATGCCCTTCTCAATCGCCGTTGAAGGCGAATCGATCTTGACCGGTACGCCGTCAATCAGGATTTCACCGCTGTCGAAACTCTCCATGCCGAACAGGCTTTCCATCACTTCGCTGCGTCCGGCACCCACCAATCCCGCTACGCCGAGGATTTCGCCTTTGCGCACTGAGAAGTTGATGTCGGTGAAGCGATCTTTGCAGGTCAGATTGCGCACCGTCAGCACATCTTCCCCAATTTCACCGTTGAATTTCGGGAACAGCTGGGTCAATTCACGGCCCACCATCTGCGTAATCAGTGACTGTCGGGTGTATTCGCTGGTGTTGTTGCTGCCTACCCACGCACCGTCACGGAAAATGCTGATTTCATCGGTTATCGCAAAAATCTCATCCATCTTGTGGCTGATATAGATGATGGCTTTGCCCTGCTCGCGCAGGTCGCGGATGATGGTGAACAGATGCGCCACTTCGGTTTCCGTCAGTGCCGAGGTCGGTTCATCCATAATCACGATGTCCGAGTTCCACGAGACCGCTTTGGCGATTTCCACCATCTGCTGCGAGGCGATACTCAGCTCGCCCACCATACGATCGGCTTTCAGACGGATGTTCAGTCTGTTTAGCAGTTCCTGCGTCTGTTTGTTCAGCTTGCCGTGGTCAACAAAGCCGTACTTCATCGGTTCGCGACCGAGCCAGATGTTTTCGGCTACGGTCATGTAAGGCACCAGATTGAGTTCCTGGTGAATCATGGAGATGCCGGAACGCAGCGCATCCATGGTGTCCTGAAACTGCACTGGCTCCCCTTTAATGCGAATGGTGCCCTTATCGGGACGATACATCCCGATAAGGCATTTCATTAAAGTGGATTTGCCCGCGCCATTTTCACCCATCAGGGCATGTACCGACCCCGGTTTGATTCGCAGTGAGACATTGTCGAGTGCCTTCACTCCGGGGAAGAACTTGCTGATGCCTTCGGCTTCAAGCGCAAAAGCGGTCATACATCACCTCCGTACGGCTGAGTCGGTTACGGTTTATTTTTGGTTCTGACTGGCGAATTTTTCGTAGTTATCTTTGGTGATCAGCTGGAACGGGATATCGACCACTTTCTGCACTTTCTCGCCGTTAATCAGTTTGACCGCAGTTTGCACAGCGCCTTCACCCTGACCTTTCGCATCCTGGAACACGGTAGCGACCATTTTGTCGTTCTTGATCATCTGCAGTGCATCCGGCGTACCATCCACACCTGCGACCAGGATGTGATTCGGGTTTTTACCCAGCGCCTGCAGTGCACCAATCGCCATTTCATCGTTGTTGGAGGCGATTGCCTGAATGTCATCGCCCGCCGTCAGCCAGTTGCTCACCACATCTACCGCATCGTTACGGGTAAATTTGGCCGTCTGTTTCTGCACGACTTTGATATCCGGGTA
>NZ_DAMBSA010000153.1:0-9788 GCF_032054795.1 Pantoea sp. CTOTU49201 | reverse complement strand
GTACTTCCACCGTCACCAGCGGAGCCTGAACTCCCAGCGCAGCTCGTGTTAATACCTTCGATAAAGACATAACCGCTCCTTGTTGTCCTTATCATCAAAGCAGCCAGACAGATGAACAATGGCTTACTACTCAACTTCAGAGCCAGATTCCTTACATTCACTGATAATTGCCGGTCTTTCACTGAAAATCAGAGCCTGCTCGTAAACTCCAAATGAAGATTACGACGCGGGCGTTATGAATTTTTATCACAAATGTAAATAACCTTTTACTTACAATGTGATAACGCACAGCCGCCAGCGCCGTCATAAAAATTTCCAATGAAAATTATTGTCAATGACGTGCTAACTATGATAACTCTGTAGGTATTACTTCGAACAATCGAAAAAACAAACAACACATGAAAGCCCTTCTACAAGTGATTAGCCTAGTCGTGATTAGCGTGGTGGTGATTATTATCCCACCGTGCGGGGCATCGCTTGGAGAAAGAAAGGCTTAAAAATCAAGTCTGGAATTCCAAAAACCCCCGCACCGAAAGGTCCGGGGGTTTTTTTTTAACCAGGCTAAATATCAGCAAATTAGCGAGGAACAGATTATGAGCAGTAGCATAAAATTCTGTTGTTCCCCTAGGAATACAGGAGAATAACCATGACAGGTGCACAGTGGGTAGTTCAGGCTTTACGCGCGCAGGGCGTCGATACAGTGTTTGGCTATCCTGGCGGCGCAATCATGCCAGTGTACGATGCGCTCTACGATGGCGGCGTGGAACACCTACTGTGCCGTCATGAGCAGGGTGCGGTGATGGCGGCCATTGGTTATGCCCGTGCAACCGGCAAGACTGGCGTCTGTATCGCCACCTCGGGGCCGGGCGCCACCAACCTGATCACCGGTCTGGCGGATGCGATGATGGATTCGATCCCGGTTGTAGCGATCACCGGCCAGGTCTCATCGGCCTTTATCGGTACCGACGCCTTCCAGGAAATTGACGTTCTCGGTTTATCCTTAGCCTGCACCAAACACAGTTTCCTCGTTGAATCGCTTGATGATTTACCTTCAGTGATGGCAGAAGCTTTTGCCATCGCACAATCGGGTCGTCCCGGCCCGGTTCTGGTTGATATCCCAAAAGACATTCAGATTGCCAACGGCGAACTGACGCCACATCTGCTGCCGGTTGAGGAACAAGTCAGCCACTCAGCGCAGCATATTGCGGAGGCGCGCGCATTGATGGCGGAGTCGCAGAAGCCGATGCTGTATATCGGTGGCGGCGTTGGCATGGCGCAGGCGGTTCCTGCCTTACGTGCCATGGCGCAGGAAACCGGCATCCCGATGGTTTCCACCCTGAAAGGGCTCGGCAGCGCGGATGCCAGCAGCGATCTCTATCTCGGCATGCTGGGCATGCATGGCACCAAAGCCGCTAACCTCGCAGTACAATCCTGTGATTTGCTGATTGCAGTTGGCGCGCGTTTTGACGACCGCGTCACTGGCAAGCTGGATACCTTCGCCCCGCACGCCAGTGTTATCCATATCGATATCGATCCTGCCGAACTGAACAAACTGCGCCGCGCGCACGTTTCACTGCAGGGTGATATGAATCAGGTGCTGCCCGCACTGAGCATGCCAATGCACATTGATGGCTGGCGCAAAGAAGTCAGCGCGATGAAAAGCGAGTTTGACTGGCGTTACGATCACCCAGGCGAAGCAATCTACGCGCCGTTGTTGCTGAAGCAGTTGTCCGATCGTAAAGCGGATAGCGCCGTGGTCACCACCGACGTCGGCCAGCACCAGATGTGGGCCGCACAGCACATGAGTTTCACCGCGCCAGAAAACTTCATCACCTCCAGCGGCCTCGGCACCATGGGCTTTGGCTTGCCGGCTGCAATTGGTGCGCAGGTTGCGCGTCCTGAAGATACGGTTATCTGCGTATCTGGTGATGGCTCCATCATGATGAACATTCAGGAGCTGGGCACCATCAAGCGCGGCAAACTGCCGGTGAAAATCCTGCTGCTGGATAACCAGCGTCTCGGCATGGTGCGCCAGTGGCAGCAACTGTTCTTTGATGGTCGCTACAGCGAAACCATTCTGACCGATAACCCCGATTTCCTCACGCTGGCCAGCGCCTTTGATATCCCAGGCCAGCGCATTAGCCGTAAAGATCAGGTCGACGCCGCCCTCGATGCTCTGCTGAACAGTGAAGGTCCTTACTTCTTGCATGTTTCGATAGATGAGCATGAAAACGTCTGGCCATTGGTACCGCCGGGTGCCAGCAACGCAAACATGATGGAGAAAACCGCATGAATCAGCATCAATTGTCTATCGAAGCCCGCTTTCGTCCTGAAATATTGGAGCGCATTTTGCGTGTCGTGCGTCACCGTGGTTTCCAGGTGTGTGCGATGAATATGGCCTCTGCGGTCAATGCGGAGAACATTAATATCGAAATGACCGTTGCCAGCCAACGCTCAGTCGATTTACTGTCTTCGCAGTTAAGCAAACTTATGGATGTCGCTTGCGTCGAGATCCAACAACAGACAACACAACAAATCCGCGCATAGTCGCCAAAGGAAAAAGCAATGAGTACGAAGAAAGCAGACTTTATTTGGTTCAATGGTGAGATGGTTAAGTGGGAAGACGCCAAGGTCAGCGTTATGTCTCACGCTTTGCACTACGGTACTTCTGTGTTTGAAGGCGTGCGTTGCTACGACTCACACAAAGGTCCAGTGGTGTTCCGCCACCGTGAGCACATGAAGCGTCTGCATGAATCCGCCAAAATTTACCGTTTCCCGATTAAAGCCAGCGTTGATGAGTTGATGGAAGCGTGCCGCGAAGTGATCCGCGTGAACAAACTGAAAAGCGCTTATATCCGTCCGCTGGCCTTCGTCGGTGACGTGGGTCTGGGTGTGAACCCGCCAGATGGCTACACCACCGATGTAATCATCGCCGCCTTCCCTTGGGGTGCTTACCTGGGCGCTGAAGCGCTGGAAAACGGTATCGACGCCATGGTTTCTTCGTGGAACCGCGTTGCACCAAACACCTTGCCGACCGCCGCAAAAGCGGGTGGTAACTATCTTTCTTCTCTGCTGGTCGGTAGCGAAGCGCGCCGCCACGGCTATCAGGAAGGTATCGCCCTCGACACCAACGGCTATATTTCAGAAGGTGCTGGTGAAAACTTGTTCGAAGTGAAAGATGGCATTCTGTTCACGCCACCGTTCACCTCTTCAGCGCTGCCGGGCATCACCCGTGACGCCATCATCAAGCTGGCGCAAGACATGGGTATCGAAGTGCGTGAGCAGGTTCTGTCGCGCGAATCTCTGTATCTGGCAGACGAAGTCTTCATGTCAGGTACTGCAGCGGAGATCACTCCGGTGCGTAGCGTCGACGGCATTCAGGTCGGCGAAGGTAAACGTGGTCCGGTCACCGGTCGTATCCAGAAGGCATTCTTTGGCCTGTTCACTGGCGAGACGGAAGACAAGTGGGGCTGGTTGGATCCGGTTAACGCATAACGAGATTTTTTGCGGGCGTCAGATGGCGCTCGCAACCTGATTATTACTGGAGTAAATAGAGCATGCCTAAGTACCGTTCCGCCACCACCACCCATGGACGTAACATGGCCGGTGCCCGTGCCTTGTGGCGCGCGACAGGAATGACCGACGACGATTTCGGTAAACCGATTATCGCCGTGGTCAACTCATTCACCCAATTCGTACCGGGCCACGTGCACCTGCGCGATCTTGGCAAACTGGTTGCTGAGGAAATCGAAGCAGCCGGCGGCGTGGCTAAAGAGTTCAACACCATTGCGGTGGATGACGGTATCGCCATGGGTCATGGCGGCATGCTGTATTCACTGCCTTCACGCGAGCTAATTGCCGATTCAGTGGAGTACATGGTCAACGCGCACTGCGCCGATGCCATGGTCTGTATCTCCAACTGCGACAAAATCACCCCAGGCATGCTGATGGCGTCACTGCGCCTCAACATTCCGGTGATCTTTGTGTCTGGCGGCCCGATGGAAGCCGGTAAAACCAAACTGTCTGATCAAATCATCAAGCTGGATCTGGTTGATGCAATGATTCAGGGCGCCAACCCGAACGTCAGCGATGCCGACAGCGATCAGATCGAACGCTCTGCTTGCCCAACCTGCGGTTCCTGTTCCGGTATGTTCACCGCCAACTCGATGAACTGTCTGACCGAAGCGCTGGGCTTGTCGCAGCCAGGTAACGGTTCACTGCTGGCCACGCACGCCGATCGTAAAGAGCTGTTCATCAATGCCGGTAAGCGCATCGTTAGCCTGACCAAACGTTATTACGAGCAGGATGACGTCAACATGCTGCCGCGTAACATCGCCACCAAAGCAGCGTTCGAGAATGCGATGACGCTGGATATCGCCATGGGCGGTTCCACCAACACCGTGCTGCACCTGCTGGCAGCCGCGCTGGAAGGCGAAATCGACTTCAACATTTCCGATATCGATCGCTTGTCTCGCAAAGTGCCGCAGCTGTGTAAAGTGGCACCAAGTACGCCGAAATATCACATGGAAGATGTGCACCGTGCGGGTGGCGTTATCGCCATTCTCGGTGAGTTGGATCGCGCCGGTTTGATCGACACCAGCGCGCGCAACATTCTTCAGCAGAGCATGCGTGAAACCCTGGATCAGTACGACATCATGCTGACCAAAGATCAGGCGGTGAAGGATATGTTCCGCGCCGGTCCTGCTGGTATTCGTACCACCAAGGCGTTCTCGCAGAATTGCCGTTGGGACACGCTGGATGACGATCGTGCCGAAGGTTGTATTCGTACTCGCGAACACGCTTACTCGCAGGATGGCGGCTTAGCCGTGCTCTACGGCAACATCGCGGAAGATGGCTGCATCGTTAAAACCGCGGGCGTAGACAAAGAGATCCTCACCTTCAAAGGCCCGGCCAAAGTGTACGAAAGCCAGGATGATGCGGTTGAAGCAATTCTTGGCGGCAAAGTGGTGGCTGGCGATGTCGTAGTAATCCGCTACGAAGGACCGAAAGGCGGACCGGGCATGCAGGAAATGCTCTATCCAACCACCTATCTGAAATCCATGGGCCTCGGCAAAAGCTGCGCACTGATCACCGATGGTCGCTTCTCTGGCGGTACGTCGGGCTTGTCGATTGGTCACGCCTCTCCGGAAGCGGCGAGCGGCGGCACCATCGCGCTGGTGAAAGATGGCGACATGATTGAAATCGATATCCCGAACCGTGGCATCAAGCTGGCGGTACCGGATAACGAACTGCACGCACGTCGTGAAGAAGAGCAAGCGCGTGGCGATGCGGCTTATACCCCGCACGGCCGTGTACGTGAAGTCTCCTTTGCCCTGCGCGCCTATGCATCACTGGCGACCAGCGCTGACAAAGGCGCGGTGCGCGATAAGTCTAAGCTGGGAGGCTAACCAATGGCTGAGTCTCAACCGCTCTCCGCAAAGCCAAACGGCGCGGAGTATTTGCGCGCAGTGCTGCGTTCACCGGTGTATGAAATTGCCCAGGTGACGCCGCTGCAAAAAATGGAAAAAATTTCATCGCGTCTTGGCAACACCATTCTGGTGAAGCGTGAAGATCGTCAGCCGGTGCACAGCTTCAAGCTGCGCGGGGCTTACGCGATGATTGCCGGGCTGAACGAAGAGCAAAAAGCGCGCGGCGTGGTGACGGCTTCGGCCGGCAACCATGCGCAGGGCGTGGCGCTCTCGGCCAGCACGCTTGGCATCAAATCACTGATTGTGATGCCGCTGGCCACGGCAGACATCAAGGTTGATGCAGTACGCGCATTTGGCGGTGAGGCTTATCTGTTTGGTGCCAACTTCGACGAGGCGAAAGCCAAAGCGATTGAGCTGTCAGAGCAGCAGGGTTACACCTTCGTTCATCCGTTTGACCATCCGGCGGTGATCGCCGGGCAGGGCACGCTGGCGATGGAGTTGCTGCAGCAGGATGCGCATCTCGATCGCGTCTTCGTGCCGGTCGGCGGCGGCGGTCTGGCGGCGGGCGTGGCAGTGCTGATCAAACAGCTGATGCCACAGATCAAAGTGATCGCCGTGGAGTCGGAAGATTCGGCCTGTCTTAAGGCGGCGCTGGATGCCGGAGAGCCGGTAGATTTGGCGCGCGTGGGCTTGTTTGCTGAAGGCGTAGCAGTCAAACGCATCGGCAGCGAAACCTTCCGCCTGTGTCAGGAGTATCTCGATGACATCATCACCGTGGATAGCGATGCGATTTGCGCAGCGGTGAAAGATCTGTTCGAAGATGTGCGCGCCGTGGCGGAACCTTCTGGTGCGCTGGCGCTGGCGGGAATGAAGAAGTACATCCAGCTGCACGACATCAAAGGCGAGCGCCTGGCGCACGTGTTGTCGGGTGCCAACGTGAACTTCCACGGCTTGCGCTATGTCTCCGAGCGTTGCGAACTGGGCGAACAGCGTGAAGCGCTGCTGGCGGTCACCATTCCAGAGCAGCAGGGCAGTTTCCTCAAGTTCTGTCAGACCATCGGCGGGCGCTCCATCACCGAGTTCAACTATCGTTACGCGGATGCGGATAACGCCTGCATTTTCGTCGGCGTGCGCTTAACGCGCGGGCTGGAGGAGCGCAGTGAGATCATCAGCCAGCTGAGCGAAGCCGGTTATAACGTGGTGGATCTGTCGGATGATGAAATGGCCAAGCTGCACGTGCGTTACATGGTGGGTGGACGCCCATCGAAGCCGCTGCACGAACGCCTGTTTAGCTTTGAATTCCCGGAAGCACCGGGCGCGCTGCTGAAGTTCCTGCAGACGCTTGGCGCGCACTGGAATATCTCACTGTTCCATTATCGCAGTCACGGCACCGATTACGGTCGCGTGCTGGCGGCGTTTGAAGCTAACGATCAAGAACCGGATTTCGAAACCCATCTCACCGCGTTGGGCTACGAATGGCATGACGAAGCGAACAACCCGGCGTTCCGTTTCTTCCTCGCCGGGCAGTAATTACAGCTGGTGCCAGAACGCATTGATAAGCGGCTCTCCGAGCCGCTTTTTTTGTACGCAAACGCCGAGTTCCAGCGGCGCGACAGACTCCACATTCTCCAGCGTTAATACGCGATTGCGCACCGGTTCCGGGCTGTTCTCCAGCACCACATCCGGCAACAGCGCAATACCGCATCCCAGCGCCACCATCGACACAATCGCTTCATGACCAGAAACCGTGGCATAAATCTGTGGATTGGGAATGCGCTGGCGGCGGAACCATAAATCGATACCACGGCGCGCAGGTCCTTGTTCCGGCAGGATAAACGGAATCTGCGCCCAATCGGGTTGCTCCTGCGTTGCCTGATTGCGTACCGGACAAGGGAGCGCTGGGGCGATCAGCACCAGCGGAATCAGGCCCAGTGGCGTAAAATCTATGCTGGCGGGCAGCGATTCAGGGCGACCGGCAATGGCGAGATCGGCATCACCGGATTGCACCATCTCAATCGCATCGGCGGCATCACCGGTAGTAAGTTTGATCTCTACCTGCGGATGTTCAGCGCGAAAGCGATCGAGAATCGGCGGCAGATGGCTGTAAGCGGCGGTCACCGAGCAGAACAGGCGCAGCTCGCCGCTCAGTGAAGGGCCGTTAAGATCCATCACATGCCGTAGCTGCTGATATTGCAGCAACGTCTGCTGCGCAAACTGGCGCAGGCGCTCACCGGCTTCGGTCAGCGTCACGGTGCGGTTATCACGCAGGAACAGCGCGTGACCGACATCCTCTTCCAGGCGCTGAATCTGGCGCGATAGGGTTGAAGGGCTGACGTGCATGGCACGCGCGGTGCGACCAAAGTGGCAACTTTCAGCCAGATGAAGGAAGAGTTTCAGGTCTCGTAAATCCATGCGCGTATCGCCTCAAGGTTATATTGCAAATTATGCAATGTGACCTTGCTAATATATCAATTTAAGCAACGGATTTCCTGTCATATGATGGGGTCATTCGCGGCGTAACATACAACGTCGTTACTGAACAAAAACAAACACAACATCTAACCGGAGTACCCATGGCTAATTACTTCAACACATTGAATCTGCGCAACCAGTTAGCGCAGCTGGGCAAATGTCGTTTCATGTCACGCGACGAATTCGCAGATGGCGCTAGCTTCCTGAAAGGCAAGAAAGTGGTCATCGTTGGTTGTGGTGCTCAGGGTCTGAACCAGGGCCTGAACATGCGTGATTCCGGTCTGGACGTGGCGTATGCCCTGCGTGCTGAAGCGATTGCTGAGAAGCGTGCCTCTTTCCGCAAAGCGACCGATAACGGCTTTAAAGTCGGTACTTACGAAGAGCTGATCCCACAGGCCGATCTGGTGGTTAACCTGACGCCAGACAAGCAGCACTCTGCGGTAGTTCAGGCTGTTCAGCCGCTGATGAAAGATGGCGCTGCGCTGGGTTACTCACACGGTTTCAACATCGTTGAAGTGGGCGAAACCATTCGTAAAGACATCACCGTAGTGATGGTGGCACCGAAGTGCCCGGGTACTGAAGTACGTGAAGAGTACAAGCGTGGTTTCGGTGTTCCTACGCTGATCGCCGTTCACCCGGAAAACGATCCAAAAGGCGAAGGCATGGCGATTGCTAAAGCCTGGGCAGCAGCGACCGGCGGCGACCGCGCGGGCGTGCTGGAATCTTCCTTCGTTGCGGAAGTGAAATCTGACCTGATGGGCGAGCAGACCATTCTGTGCGGCATGTTGCAGGCCGGTTCTCTGCTGTGCTTCGACAAGCTGGTGGCTGAAGGTCACGACGCGGCTTACACCGAAAAACTGATTCAGTTCGGCTGGGAAACCATCACCGAATCACTGAAGTTCGGCGGCATTACGCTGATGATGGATCGCCTGTCTAACCCGGCGAAAATCCGTGCGTACGCGCTGTCTGAGCAGCTGAAAACCATCATGGCTCCGCTGTTCCAGAAGCACATGGATGACATCATCTCTGGTGAATTCTCTTCAGGCATGATGGCTGACTGGGCTAACGACGACAAAAACCTGCTGACCTGGCGTGAAGAGACCGGCGCAACCGCATTCGAAAACGCACCGCAGTTTGATGGCAAAATCGAAGAGCAGGAATATTACGACAAAGGCGTTGTGATGGTTGCAATGGTGAAAGCAGGCGTTGAACTGGCGTTCGAAACCATGGTTGACGCGGGCATCATCGAAGAGTCGGCTTACTACGAATCACTGCACGAGCTGCCGCTGATTGCTAACACCATCGCACGTAAGCGTCTGTATGAGATGAACGTGGTTATCTCTGATACCGCAGAATACGGTAACTACCTGTTCTCCTTCGCGGCAGTTCCACTGCTGAAAGAGTTCATGACCACGCTGCAGCCGGGCGATCTGGGCAAAGCAGTTGAAGGTACTCAGGTTGATAACGCACAGCTGCGTGACGTCAACGAAGCCGTTCGTCAGCATCCAATCGAATCTGTAGGCCGCAAACTGCGTGGCTACATGACCGATATGAAACGTATCGCTGTCGCTGGCTAAGCCACGCGCGACACAGTTTTCAGCACAACAAAAAACCCCGGCTTGCCGGGGTTTTTTTTTATTGGTGCTCGCTGTTGCTCCAGGTATGTGCTCGGTGTCCCCCTCCTCGGTCCTCCCCCATGAATGGGGGAGGAAGATGCTGCTATATGGTAGTTCTGAAGCTGCATGTGGCAGCGTCTCCTTCCCCCGCTAGCGGGGGAAGGCCGGGATGGGGGACAGCGAGCACGTTCCAAGACAGCCAGCACGCTCTAACTCACCTGACCCACAATCTGCAAATTCGCCTCATCGGGCACTTCGTTATACGACAGCA
>NZ_DAMBSA010000152.1:0-9792 GCF_032054795.1 Pantoea sp. CTOTU49201 | reverse complement strand
GTTTTATCTTCTCGCCGAATGCCAGCACGCTGGATATTGAGGCGCGTCCGCATCAAGGCGATCCGGCGGCGGCGGGCATGCAGGATGGCGCGCCGGTTGGGCTGCTCGGCATCGAGCTGCACACGCGGCGTCGCAATCGCATGAACGGCGTGCTGCAAGCAATTGGCGGCGGTTTTCGCGTGCAGGTGCAGCAGAGTTTTGGCAACTGCCCGCGCTACATCCAGCTGCGTGATTTTCACTATGCCCGCGATCCCGCCGAGCCTTATCGCGGTGAGGTGGAAACCCTGAGCGCGCTGGATGATGCCGCCCGCGCCACCATCACCGCTGCGGATACCTTCTACGTCGCCACCTATGCCGAACGTCAGGTTGATGCCTCGCATCGTGGCGGCAAACCGGGCTTCGTGCGCGTCGGCGAAGATGGCCTGCTGACCATTCCCGACTTTAACGGCAACCTGTTCTTCAACACGCTCGGCAACATTCACCAGAATGGCAAAGCGGGATTGCTGTTTGTCGATTACGCCAGCGGCGACACGCTGCAACTGAGCGGCGATGCCGAAGTAATTCTCGACTCGCCAGAGATCGCCGCCTTTCAGAGTGCCGAACGGCTGTGGACGTTTCGCCCGCGTCACATCGTGCGCCGTCGTGCCGCCCTCGCCTTGCGCTGGTTCACGCCGCCGGATGGCGCTGCACCCAGTTCGCTGATGACCGGCGACTGGCAAGCCGCCGACCAGCGCCTGCGTGCGGCGGAGCTGGCAGCGCGCTGGCGTCCGTTCAAGGTGATGAAGATAGTGGATGAGAGCGCCACGATCCGCTCGTTTCATTTACTGCCGGATGATGGTGCGGGTTTATTGCCGCATCTGGCCGGTCAGCATCTGCCGATTCGCGTCCAGCTGCCTGGAAGCGATAAACCGCTGATGCGCGCTTATACGCTTTCGGTCGCGCCGTCGGATGGGTTTTACCGCATCAGCGTCAAGCGTGATGGCGCAGTTTCGCGCTACCTGCACGATCATCTCCACGTTGGGGATACGTTGGAAGCGCGTGCGCCGGCGGGTGATTTTACCATCGATGCCAGCGAACCACGTCCGGCGGTGCTGCTGGCGGGTGGCGTGGGCATCACGCCGATGCTGGCGATGCTGCGACATCTGATATTCGAAGGAGAGCGCAAACAGCGCTTGCGCCCAACGTTCCTGTTTCAGTCGGCACGTAGCAAGGCTGAGCGCCCTTTCGTGCGCGAACTCGACCAGTTGCTGGCGGTGGCGCATGGCGCGGTGAAACTGGTGCGCGTGCTGAGCCAGACGGCGGATGCAGAGCCGGATATTGATTACGACTTCGCAGGCCGCATTGATATGGCGCTGCTCTCGCAGATGCTGCCGTTTAACGATTACGACTTCTATCTGTGCGGTCCACCGCAGTTTACGCAAGCGCTGTACGACGGGCTGCGCGCCTTCAATATCGCCGATGATCGCATCCACGCCGAGGCTTTTGGGCCGTCGTCGCTGCTGCGTTCGCGCGATGTGGTGGCCGAAGAAAAACCGCTATTGCCGGTGGCAACGCAATCGGTGCCGGTGAAGTTTATGGATTCACTGAAAGAGGCGCGCTGGACGCCGGATGCCGGTTCGCTGCTGGAACTGGCGGAAGCGCGAGGCCTGAGTCCGGCGTATAGCTGTCGCGCCGGACATTGCGGCAGTTGTAAAACCAAACTGCTGCAAGGCGCGGTGACTTACCCAACGCCTCCGAGCGCGCAAGTGGCGGATGATGAAGTGCTGATCTGCTGCGCAAGACCAGCGCAGCAGGAAGGTGAGGTGCAGGTGATTCAGCTGGCGCTGTAAGGCGCCAATTGCCTTAAGTCAGGCATTAATCAGCACGATTTTTCCCTGAATACTGCCGCGAGATGCCCGCTCGTGCGCGGCTGATGCTTGCGCTAGCGGATAGGTGCTATCAACGATGATACGAATGATGCCTTGCTCTAGCAGGCGACCAGCTTCCACCAGCTGACAGCCACTGGAACGCACTTGAGTGAATGAAACGGTAATCTCGCTTTTGACGGCCTCTTCGTATCCCGAGAAGCCGATAGGATTCATCAGGAACAGCGCACCACCTGGCTTGATGACGCGGAGAAAACGCTCCATATTCGCACCGCCAACGGCATCAATCACCAGATCCACATCTTGTGCAACAGACTCAGCGGCGGTCTTGTTGTAATCGATAAACTCATCGGCACCCAGTTCGCACAGCAGTGATTGATGCTTGCCGGAAGCCACCGCGATGACGTGCGCACCTTGCCACTTTGCAATCTGCACCGCCAAATGCCCAACCCCACCGCCTGCACCATTTACCATCACCTTCCGGCCTTTAAGCGGGATTGGAACATGCTGGAAAGACTGCAGCGGGTTCGGAGCATCGTGGCCGAGTTCGATCAGAAACTGCCACACGGTTAGCAATGACATTGGCGCAGCAGCGGCCTCAACATGCGTTATCCCCGCCGGTTTCAATGCCAGCTCATTGGCAGGCACGCGCACGTATTCTGCATAAGCGCCGCTGCCGGTCATTATATCCTGTGGAAAACGCACCATCGCATAGACCTCATCGCCGATGCTGAAGCCCGAAACCTCATCGCCTACTGCGGTAACAACACCTGAGATGTCGGTTCCCAAAATCATGGGAAAGACGGAGCTGGGTTGCCATTCCGGCGGCATCGAACGATAGCCGTCACGCAGATGGAGATCCGGCGGATTAAGGCTTGCGGCATGCACGCGCACCAGCACCTCACCGGCTTCGGCAATCGGCCGGGGGGCATCTTCATAATGCAGAACGTCCGGGCCGCCAAACTCATGCAATCGCACGGCTTTCATCGTATTGGTCATGATCATTTCGCTCTCTCATTGGTCTGATTGAGAAAGCGTACGACTATTACGCCTGATTGATAATAAGACTCTACTTCGCTTTAATAGTGCCATGAAGGAACAAATAGGTTTTGAAAGACTCACTGGCTTAATCGCCTTCGCCCGTGCTGGATCTCTCGGCAGTTACAGTGCTGCCGCCCGTTCGCTGTCGGTTTCACCCTCCGCGATTAGCAAAAGCATCCAGCGTCTGGAGACGCATCTCGGCATTACACTTTTCACCCGCACCACACGTTCGCTCTCCTTCACGCCAGAAGGCCGCGACCTGCATGAACGCGTGCTTAAGTTGCTGCGGGATGCTGAAGAGATTGAACAGGTGGCGAAGTCAGCACGCTCCGAACCGGCGGGCACACTGCGCATTGCGACATCGCTGCCAATTGGCGTGCACATCATCGCACCTGCTATAGCCAGCTTTCGCCAACGCCATCCAAAAGTCATGATCGATTTGCGCATAAGTGATCAAATATCGGATCTTGTGGAAGAGAGAATTGATATTGCAGTGCGCATTGGCGAGCTTGCCGATTCATCGCTGATCGCCCGCCGACTCTCACCTTACCGACTCGGCTGTTATGCCTCGCCAGCGTATTTAGCCACGCATGGCGTCCCGCAGCATCCCGATGAGCTGGATAAACATGAAACGGTTAACCTGCGCTATCAAAGTTCAGGACAAGTATTTCGCTGGCCATTTCGTATCGGTGAGAAGGAAGTTGAAATCGTGCCGACATCTGCTGTGATCGTTGATGCCAGCGAAGGCGTGCTGGCGGCAATTGCTGCGGGTGCAGGCATCGGCATGGCGACGAATTTTATGGCGGATGCCTGGGTTAAGCGCAACGAATTGGTGCCCGTTTTGGCCAATTTCGCCGTGGAGCGACACAATATCACCGCGATATGGCCTCAGAGCCGGCGCAGTAATCCGGCGGTGCGTGCTTTTTTGGATATGCTGATTGATTAACGGAAGTTACTAAGATAGGAAAGTAATATTGCGGTAATAGTCAGTGGAAATATTTTCATTAAAAACTCATGGCCAGCCCCACGCCATATCCCTGGGTATTATTTCCGAACATATAACGTGCCACTATTCGTGTACGACTAATAAAAACCGGATATTTACTACTATCAAGCTCGAGCCCAACACCCAATGAATTTAAACTATCGAATCCTAATTGGCCACGCTGCTCACCCAAATATTCAGTACGTGCAGCCTCAAGCACATAGCGCAAAGGACTTCCCAGCAACGTCCAATCTGAAATTGGAGCGCGACGACGTAAATAGAGCCCGAGGTTTTGCGCTGTAGCACTCCCGCTTACCGCCTCAGAACTATTACCGAAACTATTAAGCTCTTGATAGGAGTATCGCAACTCAACATCAATATCCTGCTCTTTGCTAAATAATTCATAATCCAGCATTAGCGATCCTCCCAAGCCATAAGCATTGAGGCGGCCACCATCCAGAAATTTGTAGTCTGCATCTTTAAATTTTTTTTGCAGAACAAAAGCGCCAATACGCAGATCACTGGCCATTGTACCTAAGGTGAAATTTGCGATGGGTCGCAGGACCCAATTGCCGCCAAGCTTATCCGTATGAAGTTTTATATCCCAGCCAATACCGCCAGTCGCAGTTAAGCTATTCCATTTAACCGGAATTTTGCGGCTTTCATTGCCATTAGAAACAACAAATTGAGGATCATAACGGCTGTAACCGAGTGTACCTTCGAGATAGAGAGGAAATTCTTCACTAAGCGTTGCACCACCGCCAAACTGAGTTATTGAAAGCGAGTTTTTTTCTTTGGTGTCAGCACCGATATTGAGGTCACTTGCGGTGACATCCGGTACCACCGTGTAGCTCATAAGAGAAAGGACGGCATTAGCGCGACTTTTTAGAGGGGTATCATCTGCAGCAAAACTGGTATAACTCGTTAAAAGAATTACGCTAATTTGAATAATTGTTATACGAGAAAAGAAAAGAGCCATGTTTTACTCCAGATGTCACACCTCACGAGTGATCGTTTCTTATTGCATTGCAGCACTGCATATTTATTAAAAAATATTCATCTTATTTTAGACCGGCCTATGTAATAGAAATTAATTTTTCATCATTATTTTTTTTGACCTATAAAGACACAACAACCATAAATATTAGTTATATATTGAATCAAGCAACACTCACTGCCTCATTCAAAGATCATTAGATCAAAACGTTAGATGAACCCATAAGAAAATCTAATATTTATTGGTACTACATCCCATTCACTGTTACTATCACCCACAGTTATTACATGGTTAATGAGGGAACGATGGCACTGAATGGAACACTTATTCTGAACGGTGCGGATTACGCACCGTTAAACATCTATGGCGTCGGCGTTTTCATGGCGTTTTCTGGGAATGGCGCTTATCGAAATCGAGGTGGCTGCGGCGCAGTTCCGGGTGACGGTCCATTGCCACCGGGAAAATACTGGGTTATTGATCGCGGCGCGGGTGGTTTCTTTGGCAAACGAAAGGCTGAATTACAGGACGCCTGGAACAAGTACGTGAACGGTGTGGCCTTTGGCCGAAGTGAATGGTTTGCACTCTACCGGGAGGACTCAGCCATAGACGATGAAACATGGTTTGAGGGCGTGCGCCGCGAATTATTTAGGCTTCATCCGGGAACTATATCAGAAGGCTGCATCACCATTCCCCACAACTCTGACTATGCACGTATCCGCCAGGCGTTTATGAACACTTCAATGGTATCCGTGCCAAGTAAACCTTCGTTAATGGCCCGAGGATTAATTGAGGTTGTTGCCAATGGCTCAGACACTTGCCCGTAGGACCGCAAAATGCGTTTTCTTCATACTAATAACGCTTGTTGTTGGCAGATCGCTCGGTGGCGCTGAAACGTATATCTCACAGGATTTCGCTCGAAAGGTTGCCGTGTTTATCAGCGGCGAATCCAATATAGAAACCCTCTACGACGCCTATTTCTACATTGATGTTGTCATCGTGGTGTCCATCACCACGGCTGTTTACTTAATAACTATGAAGTTAATCCAAAAAATAAGGAGCAAGTGAAATGCCAATCCCTCCGTATATGTGGCTTAAAGATGATGGTGGAGCAGATATTCGAGGATCTGTAGATGTCCACGATCGTGAAGGCAGTATTGAAATTATCGGCATGAGCCACGGCATTAACCTACCGGTGGACGGTTCTAACGGTAAAATTACCGGTACACGCCAGCATTCATCAATGATGATTGAGAAGGAAGTTGATAGCTCAACGCCTTATCTGTACAAGGCTGCGGCCACCGGTCAGACGTTAAAAAGCGCTGAACTTCGCTTCTACAACATCAGCGATGCAGGTCAGGAAGTGTGCTATTACACGGTGCTGATGGAAAACGTGAAAGTCACCGGCGTTAACTGTGGCGTGGCCAACGTGAAACTAGCGGGAAATGACAAACTAAACCATACGGAAAGCGTCAGTTTGCAGTACGAAAAAATAACGTGGCGCATTGTGGATGGCAATATCCAGTACACAGATGCATGGAATGAACGACCAACAGCATAATGCTGAAAGTAGGCTCTTTCTGCTAATGTACTGAGCATCTCGAATGATCAGCTCGTTTGAGCTGGATAAGAGCCTGCCTGCTGACTTTATGTGCAATAGTCAGCAGGCAGGCTGCGAAAACGGAGCGGTATTCAATTAGGATATAAGAAGTCTAAAAATGAAATCTATTCATCCTTAATCATTATAATTTCAAAATTATCCCCATAGGGATTATCCACTTCTAAAATAATCTGTTTTTCACTCTGCTCATTTATAACATACGATTGAGATTTTCCTTTTGCCATAGTCTTTTCTGGCGAGGGGAAATCAAGGCTTCTTAATATAGCCATTTCCGAGTCAGAATACTCTTTACCGGAAACGTTCATTTTGATTGGGTTTGACTTCATATCTTCAAGAGAAATAATCAGATTTTTATCGTATATCTTCCAGCTTCCTGCACCATCCGTCCTATATGTTAAGGAATTTTGATGACCATCCTGCAGCCATTGATAGGTGATATCACCTATGACATTATACTTTCCTGTCGAATAGTAAGTTGTTTTTCCTTTGATCACTTCAGTTAATCCAGACTGTGTTCTTGCGTAGTTGAATGACCATCGACCAACAATATCATCGGTTCTCTCATCGCTAGCTGAACGCGGATTCCACCATATAATCAAAGAGACAATTAAGCCTAATACAACTGCGAAAGAGAGTTGTTTTTTCCAATCCAAAATCTTCTCATATACCGCACGCATTATCACTCCTCCATAAATGACATTCAATCGTATATATTTCTTCATCGATAATTAATTACACAAAGCTAACTATCCTCAGCAAATCTATTGCGAGGATAATATATGTCTTTCAATTTCAAGTTTCGCTAAGTATTGCGTTATCAACGTTAATTTTTTTCGATTCTTTCGAGTGCTCCTGAACTCGACGAACTCGCCGCCACCCAGCGCCTTCTCGATCAAGTCCAGTTATCCCTCGACCGCGCCCGCACTGCTGCCGCGCAATCAGATCCCAATAACCGCCGCCGTTACCTGTTCGACTACAAGAAAGCCAATGAAGACCTAAACACCATGCGTACTGGCATCGACCGCTACAAGCAGCCTTCACGTGCGCAGCCGCTGGATTACGGCAAGGTCAGCGGCGATTACACGCGAGGCCGCCGCTATGGCGATGACTGCCGCGCAGGTCAACGCGTTTAACACGGCTTCCAGCAACATCGTTATTAGCGTTCTGAATCTGGTGTCCGTTAAGCTACTACAGTACGTGCTGTTTCTATGGGTTGCATGGGCGGCTGTAGATGTCTGGCATGGATGGGCAAATACCAAAGTCAGGGATGCCGCACTTGCCCGATTTGCTATCCGTTCTGTGGCTTTACTGATCGTCTGCATCTGGATGTTCGCCAGTTAACGCAGACATTTTCGAAGTGCCTTCACCCGTCAAAGAGGAATGTTCCATGAAATCAAAGTTAGTTCGCTTGTCTCTCTTTAAAGACCGTCAGGTCATGCGTCTGGGTTCCGGGTTGATTCTTGCCTGGTTAGCTGGCCGATCTCTTTACCGTTGAAGCACCTGAATCCTGCGGCGGCATGGATTGGATAAGCGGTTGATAGATTAAGATGATGGTTGTGATTTTTTACAACAACGAAAAAAGGGTACTAGCGTTAACTAGTACCCTTTCTGGAAGGCATTGATGTTTAACTGTTGCTGTGAACACCACCCTCTATAAGCACCCGTCAGAAGTGTTACTTCTAACCAGCGCTTCGATGTATGGTGCCCGGACGCGGAATCGAACCACGGACACGGGGATTTTCAATCCCCTGCTCTACCGACTGAGCTATCCGGGCAACGGGGCGCATTAAACCCTACTCACGCGGCACCGTCAAACGCTTTTCGGCAAAAATCAGCTGACTGATGCCTTTTAAAGCAACCTCCAGACCAACAGGTAAAAAATTATTCGCCTATCGCTGTTATAGGTGAATTTTTAATCGCTTGTGCCGATAACCGTGCTGACATCCTATACCAATAATAAGGTTCGCCCCATGTTCAGCACAATTGCATCAGGAATCTTGTCACGTCTTGCGTGGCAAAAGCGCAGTAATAGCATCGCAACGCTCAGTTCGCTGCAAGACGCTATCGCTATGGTTGAATTCACTCCAGAAGGAAAAATCCTCACCGCTAATGAGCTGTTTCTCGAGCGCATGGGTTATACGCTCAAAGAAATCGTCGGCCAGCATCACAGCATGTTCTGTACCGCAGATTTGCTCAACTCGCCGCAATACCGCGACTTCTGGCGACGCCTGAATCGTGGCGAAGGCTTCAGCGATAAATTCCTGCGCGTGGCAAAACACAGCCGCCCAATTTGGCTGGAAGCCAATTACGTGCCGGTGCAGGATCGCAGTGGTCGGGTGATTAAAATCGTCAAGCTGGCGAGCGATATCACCGCACGCATCATGGACGCCCAAGAGCAGCGCGCCATGACCACCGCGATCGAGCGTTCGATGGCGGTGATTGCCTTCAATCTCAAGGGCGAAGTGTTGATGACCAACGACAACTTCCTGAAAACCATGGGATACAGCGCGTCAGAAGTGATCGGAGTGCATCACAGCCAGTTCTGCCCGCCAGAGATGCGCAACAGCGACGAGTATCGCCGTTTCTGGCACAAGCTGAATCAGGGCGAATTTATCTCCGGCCAGTTCCAGCGCGTGAATAAACGCGGCCAAACGGTATGGCTGCGCGCCACTTACAACCCGGTGTTTAACGAAACCGGCGAGCTATACAAAGTGGTGAAGTTCGCCACCGATGTCACCGCGCAGGTGGAGAAGAATCAGCAAGAGCGCGAAGCCGCGCAGCAGGCGTATCAAACTGCGCTGCAAACCAGCGAAAGCACGCGCATCGGGGCCACGGTGATTGAGAACAGCGTGCAAACCATGAATGATTTGGCCGGCGAGCTGCATGGCATTTCCGGCGATATCAACGATCTGAGCGAATCTTCAGACCGCATCGGCGCGATTGTCGAGAGCATTCGACGGATTGCCGATCAAACCAACCTGCTGGCGCTTAACGCGGCGGTGGAAGCGGCGCGCGCCGGTCAGCATGGTCGCAGTTTTGCCGTGGTCGCCAATGAAGTACGCACGCTGGCGGCCAACATCAACCGCGCCACCACCGAGATTGAGAACATGGTGCAGCAAAACCATACGCTGGCGGAGAAAGCACTGAAAGGTATCGCATCCAACCTGAAACGTGCCGATCAAGGCGTGGTGCTGGCGAAGGAAGCCGGCGGCATGATGGCGGATATTCGCGGCAGTTCCAGTGAAGTGGTGCGCGCGATTGGGCACGTTACGGCGGCGTTGAAGGA
>NZ_DAMBSA010000151.1:0-9825 GCF_032054795.1 Pantoea sp. CTOTU49201 | reverse complement strand
TCGCTGAACCCGCATATTCACGGCCAACCACCGGGAAACCATTCAGGATAGCGCCAACCGCCACGCCCTGACTGAAGGTGGCCAGCAGTGAACCGGCAATGAACGACTTATCCCAGAACGGACGGTGTTCTACCGTGGCTTTAAAGCGGAACTCAAAAGCGACACCACGGAAGATCAGGCCAATCAGCATTGCCGTCAAAGGAATCGACAGCGCATCCAGCAGCACCGAATACGCCAGCGGGAACGCGCCGTACAGCGCCGCGCCGCCCAGCACCAGCCAGGTTTCGTTGCCATCCCAAACCGGGGCAACGGTGTTCACCATCATGTCGCGTTCGATGGGATCTTTATTGAACGGCAGCAGCAAGCCAATGCCGAGATCGAAGCCATCCATCACGATGTACATCAAGGTGCCAAACACGATGATGGCAAACCAGATAATTGAAAAGTCGATCATCTTAGTGCTCCCCACTCTTTTCGCTATGGGTTTTGGCCGCCGACAACGGACGCGCTGGCGTGTGATGCTGACCCGGACCACCGTGATCAACCTCTTTACCTTCGCCGGTCACCGGACCCTCTTTGATCAGACGCATCATGTAGAGGTAACCGACACCAAACACCGACGAGTAGACCAGAATGAACGCCAGCAGGCTGATACTCATGTGCATGTCGCCGTGCGCGGAGACCGCATCAATGGTGCGCTGCACGCCATAAACCACCCAAGGCTGACGACCAATTTCGGTAGTAAACCAGCCGGCCAGAATGGCGATCAAACCCGAGGGGCCCATCAGCAGCGTGAACCACAGGAACGGACGCGAGTGATACAAACGACCTTTGAAACGCAGCCACAAAGAGACCACGCCGAGCGTAATCATCAGCAGGCCCAGCGCCACCATCACGCGGAATGACCAGAAGATGATGGTGGAGTTCGGGCGGTCCTCTTTCGGGAAGCTCTTCAGCGCAGGGATCTGCTTGTCGAGGCTATGCGTCAGAATCAGGCTGCCGAGGTACGGGATTTCCAGCGCGTACTTGGTACGCTCCTGCTCCATATCCGGCACACCGAATAGGATCAGCGGCGAGGCTTCACCCGGCTTGTTTTCCCAGTGTCCTTCAATCGCCGCGATTTTCGCTGGCTGATGCTCAAGGGTGTTCAGGCCGTGCGCATCACCGATCATTGCCTGAATCGGTGCCACAATCAGCGCCATCCACAATGCCATCGAGAACATCTTACGAATCGCTGGATTGTCGTTACCGCGCAGCAAATGCCATGCGCCCGACGCGCCGACAAAGAAGGCGCTGGCGAGGAAAGCACCCACCGACATATGGAACAAGCGATAAGGGAACGAAGGGTTGAAGATGATTTTCAGCCAATCTTCCGGTACCACGATGCCGTTCTGGATGATGTAGCCCTGCGGCGTATGCATCCAGCTGTTCGACGCCAGAATCCAGAAGGTGGAGAAGATGGTGCCGAGCGCGACCATGCAGGTTGCGAAGAAGTGCAAGCCTGGACCGACGCGGTTCCAGCCAAACAGCATCACGCCAAGGAAGCCCGCTTCAAGGAAGAACGCGGTTAACACTTCATAGGTGAGCAGCGGGCCGGTGATACTGCCAGCAAACTGTGAGAAACCGCTCCAGTTAGTACCGAACTGGTACGCCATCACCAATCCGGATACCACGCCCATGCCGAAGTTAACGGCAAAAGCTTTCGACCAGAAATGGTAGAGATCGCGATAGGTCTCGTTACGGGTTTTCAGCCACATCCCTTCAAGCACCGCCAGGAAACTGGCGAGACCGATGGTGATGGCTGGAAAGATAATATGGAAGGAAACAGTAAATGCGAACTGAATCCTGGCCAGATGAAAGGCGTCTAATCCAAACATTGCTTACCTCATTGCCACAAATTACACCGAATTTTTACTTATAATTAACAAGCAGAGCGCAGCGGTTATTCGCCGTGCTTAAAGAAATGTCGCGCCAATGTAAAAGGAAGTGGTGCGAACAAAAAGATACAGGGGAGTTCGGTAAAACTATAACAGTGTTTTTTGATTTCTATCATTGTTTTCAGCAGAAACTAATACTTTAAAATCACTATGTTAAGGTTAATCACCCTCACTCATTGTGACAATATTGTTATTATTTCCCGCTTATTCCCGCTGTGCTTATCAGGTAACCACTTCATTTATTTATTTTTTAGTGCGCAGAAAAAAGGCGTTATTTACCGCTCCTCATTAGAGCATGTAAATATTTCCGGACAGCGCGGGATGATCAGAATTGTTAATTAAAAGATAATTAATTTAAAACGAAAAGCGTAACTCCTGCTGCTTATTGGTGACGTGATGTAAACGTGGTGACGTTAACCTGCTGCGGCATGGCATTTGCCAGCGGCGACAAGCTGTGCTTTTTTAGAGCAGTAATCAACCAGTTAAACAGCGAAGGAGAGGTTATGGCCCGTCTTACTGCACAGGATTTCCCTCAGGAACTGCTCGAGCTTTACGATTACTACGCCCACGGCAAAATCAGCAAACGCGAATTTATCTCGATGGCGGCGAAATTCACCGTTGCGGGCATGGCGGGCGCAACATTATTGAGCGCCATGAGCCCCAACTATGCGCTGGCGCAGCAGGTGGAATTTACCGATCCGGCGATCAAACCGGAGTACATTCACTATCCATCACCGCAAGGCCACGGCGAGGTGCGCGGCTATCTGGTGCGTCCGGCCAATGCAACCGGCAAAGTGCCTGCAGTGGTGGTGGTGCACGAAAATCGTGGCCTCAATCCCTATATCGAAGACGTGGCACGACGCGTAGCAAAAGCCGGTTACATCGCGCTGGCACCGGATGGCTTGAGCTCTTTGGGCGGTTATCCGGGCAATGATGATGAAGGCAAAACGATGCAGGCCAAAGTCGATCCGACTAAGTTGATGAATGACTTCTTCGCCGCGATTGATTTCCTGATGCATCACGAGGAAGGCACTGGCAAAGTGGGCATCACCGGCTTCTGCTACGGCGGCGGCGTAGCCAATGCGGCTGCGGTCGCGTTTCCCGATTTAGCCTGTGCGGTACCGTTCTACGGCCGTCACCCTAAAGCGGAAGATGTGCCGCGCATCAAAGCGCCGCTGTTGCTGCACTACGCCGCGCTGGATAAAGGCATCAACGAAGGTTGGCCAGCCTATGAAGAGGCGTTGAAGGCCAATCACAAAGTCTACGAAGGCTACGTTTATCCGGGCGTGAATCATGGCTTCCATAATGATTCGACGCCGCGTTACGACAAAGCCGCCGCCGAATTAGCCTGGAGCCGCACGCTGGGTTGGTTTGAGAAGTATTTGCGGGCGTGATGGCTTGTTGGGTCGCCATTCATGGCGACCTTCTCAATGCGCCTTCAATATCCGATGCACATTGCTCTCCAGCCAATCCGCCAGCCCGGTTACCTGCCCTTCCACTTCGCGACCTAACGACGTCAAACGATACTCGACGTGCGGCGGCACTACTTCATAGGCAATGCGCTCAACAAAACCATCCTCTTCCATATAGCGCAGCGTCTGCGCCAGCATGCGTTCGCTGACGCCGCCAATCTTGCGACGCAGCTCGCTAAAGCGCAGAGTTTCTTCGCGCAGCGCCAGCAAAATCAGTACGCTCCAGCGGCTTGTAATGCGCTTCAGCACTTCGCGCGACGGGCAGTTCACGTTAAGCAACTCACCGCGCGTAAATTTTTCACTCATCTTTTCAGACATTTAACTCACCCAACTCAAACTAACAAATCTGTAAGTACTTACTAAAAGTTAGTTTATCGCTTAGGCTGTTTTCATACCAGTTCAAAAGGAGAACAACATGATTGCGATTACAGGTGCCACAGGCCAACTGGGCCGTCTGGTGATTAACGAGTTACTGAAAAAAGTGCCAGCTAGCGAAATCATTGCTGCGGTGCGTTCACCGGAAAAAGCGGCCGATCTACAAGCATTGGGCGTGACGCTGCGTGCGGCGGATTACAGCAAACCGGAAACGCTACAGAGCGCCTTTGCTGGCGTCGATAAGCTGCTACTGATCTCCTCCAGCGAAGTCGGCCAGCGTGAAGCGCAGCACAAGGCGGTGATCGATGCGGCAAAAGCCGCTGGCGTCGGCTTTATCGCCTACACCAGCTTGCTGCACGCCGACACGTCGCCATTGGGTTTAGGCGTTGAGCATCGTGCGACTGAAGCGCAGCTGAAAGCTTCCGGCATTCCGTTCGCACTATTGCGTAACGGCTGGTACACCGAAAACTACGCGGCAAGTATTGCGCCAGCGCTGGCGCATCATGCCTTTATTGGTGCGGTGGGTGAAGGTCGTATCGCCTCTGCGGCGCGCGTTGACTATGCGGCTGCTGCCGCTGAAGTGATCAGCCGTGACGACCAGGCTGGCAAAGTGTATGAACTGGCTGGCGACGACAGCTACACGCTGGCGCAGTTCAGCGCCGAGATTGCCAAACAGTCTGGTGAGCAAGTGGATTACATCAACCTGCCGCAGGCCGAATTTGCCGCCGCGCTGAAAGGTGCCGGTTTGCCGGACGGCTTGTCCGAGATGCTGGCCGATTCAGATGCCGGTGCCGAAAAAGGCGGATTGTTCGATGATAGCCATACGCTGAGTAAACTGATTGGCCGTGCGACCACGCCGTATGCGGAAGTGATTAAGGCGGCGTTACAGAAGTAAGGGTAACCAGGTCGGCATAAATGCCGACCCTACGCCATTTTGTATGGTTGGCATTTATGCCAACCTGGTCAATCCCCGCTGCGTTTGCCATCAATTGATCAAGCCATCCCACGCTTTTTCGCGCAAATTTTAGCGATTTTCTTAAATACAGATAATTCTGCGTACCTATTTAAACATCCATCCTAAACGCCGCTTTCATTTCCTGAAATATAGTCCGTTGTAATCGCTGAAAAATCGCAAAAACACCGGATCCATCGACATGATTTATTACGTTCATAGATAAATCGCATTGTTGTTTCGCCCGTTCAGAGCTCTATAATTTGTTCTTTACGCATTCAAGAATTTACCAGGAGGCTGCTATTAATACTAACCAACAGCAATATAACGCTTTCGAGGATCGACGCGCTGATGCTGAACTGGAGTATCAATATAATCCTCATGAGTTCGTTCGCGAAGGTATGCAGGATTCGGAGCCGGAACCCGAGCTGATTGAAGGTCTGCCCGCGCCGGATGCGCTGACGCCTGCCGATCGCTACATGGAACTGTTTGAGCAAGTGCAAACATCGCACATATTTGCCGACAGCAAAACGTTCCCGGACTGCGCACCAAAATTCGATCCGCTGGATATTTTAATTCGTTTTCGTCGTCGTAAACGCGCAGCGGATTTTGATCTGGAAGCATTCGTGCACGAACATTTTTATTCTCCTCAGGTGAATGAGAGTTTTTATGTTTCCAATCCAGATAAAACCTTAACTGAACATATTGACGATCTGTGGCCGGTGTTAACCAAAATGCCGCAGCAACATTTAGCGCACTCATCGCTGCTGCCGTTGCCGAAACCGTACGTGGTGCCCGGCGGTCGATTTGGAGAAACCTATTACTGGGACTCCTACTTCAGCATGCTCGGTCTGGCCGATGCCGGCCGCGACGATTTGCTGCGTCACATGGCGGATAACTTCGCCTGGCTGATTGATAACTACGGTCACGTGCCGAACGGCAACCGGACTTACTACCTCAGCCGCTCGCAGCCGCCGGTATTTGCGCTAATGGTTGAACTGTTTGAAGAAGATGGCATTCGCGGTGCGAAACGCTATCTCGATCAGCTGATGAAAGAGTATCAGTTCTGGATGGACGGCGCAGGCGAGCTGATGCCGCATCAGGCCTATCGCCACGTGGTGCGCATGCCAGATGGTTCGCTGCTCAACCGCTACTGGGACGATCGCGACACGCCGCGCGATGAATCGTGGCTGGAAGATATTGAAACCGCGAAGAAATCGGGTCGTCCGGCGAATGAGGTTTACCGCGATCTGCGTGCCGGTGCCGCATCGGGCTGGGATTACTCCTCACGCTGGCTGCGCGATCCGCAGCGTCTGGCGAGCATCCGCACCACGCAATTTATTCCGATCGATCTCAACGCGTTCCTCTACAAGCTGGAGCTGATGATTTCGACGCTGTCACATGCCAAAGGTGAAGAGCTCACGGCGCTGGCGTGGCAGAAAAAAGCCGATGCGCGTAAGCAGGCGATCCATCGCTATCTGTGGGATAACACCGCCGGTGTTTACCGCGATTACGACTGGCGCCGCGAGCGCTTTGGCGCCTTCACTGCCGCTGCGGTGGTGCCACTGTTTCTCGGCCTCGCCTCACCAGAGCAGGCGCATTTGCAGGCCGTTGCGCTGCGTCATCTGTTGTTGACGCAAGGTGGTTTGCTGACCTCGATGGTGGAAAGCGGGGAACAGTGGGATAAACCCAATGCATGGGCACCGCTACAGTGGATGGCGGTTGTCGGCTTGAATCACTACGGTGAAGAGACGCTGGCGACAGAAATTGCCGTTAACTGGCTGAATACGGTGAATAATTTCTACTCACTGCATCATAAGCTGGTGGAGAAGTATGACATCAGCGGCGATCGCGCCCGTCCGGGTGGCGGTGGTGAATATCCGCTGCAGGACGGCTTCGGCTGGACCAATGGCGTGACGCGCAGATTGATGACCATGTATGGGCATTTGCTGGCGGATTGATTAATACGCACCGTAGGGTCGCCATTCATGGCGACCGTTTCACATATTGCGCATTTGGTCGCCATTAATGGCGACCGCTAACGACTTCTACTTCTGCAAAAACGCCAACAAATCCGCATTCAGCTGCTCCTGATGCGTCACCGCAAATCCATGCGGACCGTTCTCATAAACCTTCAGCTCCGACCCTTCAATCATCTCATGCGCCAATTTTCCGGTGGCTTCAAACGGCACGATCTGGTCGTTGCTGCCATGAATCACCAACGTCGGCACATCGACTTTAGCGATATCTGCGCGGAAATCGGTCTCAGAGAAGGCCGTGACACAATCAATCGTGCCTTTCAGCGACGCCAGCAGCGCGATGTTCAACGTCTGCGTCAGAACGCCATCAGAAACGGTTTGCCCGGCGTTGATGCCATAGAACGGCGTGGCGAACTCCTTGATAAATTGCGCGCGGTCTTTACGCAAACCCTCTTTAATGCCATCAAACGCGGCCTGCTCTACGCCTTCTGGATGATCGGCAGTCTTGCCGAATATCGGTGTCACCGCACCCAGCAGCACTAATCCTTTCACTTTCGCTGTGCCGTAGCGGCCGATATAGCGCGTCACATCGCCGCCACCCATTGAGAAGCCCACCAGCGTCACGTCGTCTAATTGCAGATGCTCAATCAGGCCATGAATATCATCGGCAAAGGTATCGTAATCGTAGCCTTCCCACGGCTGTTCAGAACGGCCAAAGCCGCGGCGGTCAAAGGCAATCACGCGGTAGCCGCGCTCAGCAAGGAAATTGAGTTGGCTATCCCACATATCGGCATCCAGCGGCCAGCCGTGGCTAAACAGCACCGGTTGGCCCTTGCCCCAATCTTTGAAGTAAAGGTTCACGCCGTCTTTGGTCTTGAAAGTGCTCATGTTTTTGCTCCGTTAGTGAGTGATGTTTTGTCTGCCAATCAAACTACATCGAGCTATGGGAAAAACCTAAAGCAGAGATTTTGACAACTTGTTCAAGGTTTTTGGTGCTGCAAAGCTGTCAAAAAAGCCTGAACAAGTTGAGGAATTTTTTCCGCTATCAAGCACGCGGCTGGATTCGTAAGGTGCTTACATCGCCTCTCTTACAGGAACATGATGATGAGCCAGCCCACTTCCGCTACGTCGCGCAGCAGCGCTTTCTCACCGTTTGGTTACGGGCTGTTTGCCCTGATCTGGACCGCTTCAGTGCTCGGCAACACCGGCAGCTTTATCCGCGATGTCGCCAGCGCCTGGCTTGTGACCGGACTCTCCGATAACCCCACGGCGGTAGCGCTGATGCAAACTGCCGCCACTTTGCCGGTGTTCCTGCTGGCGCTGCCGGCTGGCGTGCTGTCGGATATCGTCGATCGCCGCCGCCTGCTGATTGTAGTGCAAATACTCATGGCCAGCGTCAGCGGCACCTTGCTGCTGCTGTCGCACAATAACTGGCTCACCGTGGAATGGTTGATCGGCCTGACCTTCGTCGGCGGCATTGGCGCAGCGCTGTTTGGTCCCGCCTGGCAGGCAATTGTGCCGGAGCTGGTGCCGCGTCATGAGTTGAAAAACGCCGTGGCGCTCAACTCGATCGGCATCAATATCGCGCGCGCCATTGGTCCGGCGACCGGCGGTTTGCTGCTGGCAAGTCTGGGAGCGATGGCGGCTTATGGCGCCGATGTGGCGAGCTACTTTTTCGTCATCGCCGCGCTGCTGTTGTGGAAGCGCCCGGCGAAAGCCAAAACCGAACTGAATGAACACTTCTTTGGCGCGTTTCGTGCCGGGCTGCGCTATGTGCGAGCCAGCCACGATCTGCACCGCGTGCTGCTGCGTGCCGCGCTCTACTTCGCTTTTGCCAGCGCTATTTGGGCGCTGCTGCCGCTGGTGGCGCGCAGCATGCTGCATGGCACCGCTGGCTTCTACGGCTTGCTGCTCGGTGCCGTCGGCGGCGGTGCGATTGCTGGTGCGCTACTGCTGCCGCGCCTGCGCAGCGTGCTGAGTAACGATGGCTTGCTGCTGCTCTCGGCGCTGCTGAGTGCGCTGGTGATGCTGGCGCTGGCGTTCAGTCCGCCGCAGTGGCTGGCGCTGCTATTGATGCTGGTGCTGGGCGTGGGCTGGATCATCGCGCTAACCACCTTAAACGGCGTGGCGCAGGCGGTGCTGCCGGATTGGGTGCGCGGTCGCGGGTTAGCGGTCTATTTGATGGTGTTCAACGGCACGCTGGCGGGCGGCAGTTTGGCGTGGGGTTTGATTGCCCAGCATGCGGGACTCGGCAATACGCTGCTGATTGCCGGAGCGGGATTGATTATTAGCGCGCTGCTGCTGAAGCGTCTGGTGTTGCCCGCCGGTGAAGCCGACCTGCAACCGTCGCTGCACTGGGCAGAACCGCAGCTGGATGCAGATACCAATGTGCGTCGCGGGCCGGTGTTGATTCAGATCCGCTATCGCGTGCTGCCGGAAGATCGCGCTGCCTTCAAACAGGCGATCCACAAGCTGGCGCATGCACGTCGTCGCGACGGCGCGTATTCATGGGGATTGATGGCACAAACCGACGATCCCAACGCGTTGCTGGAGTGGTTTTTGGTTGAGTCGTGGCAGGAGCATTTACGCCAGCACCAGCGCGTCTCCCACGCTGATGCCGAGTTACAGCAGAAGGTGCTGCAATACCATCAGGGCGAGGAAGCGCCGTTGGTCAGCCACCATATCGCCATCTGATTACGCTGGCAGATAGACATCGCGCAAACCTGGCAGCGTGAGTAAGCGCTCGCGCCACCAGGTTGCCGCATTACCGCAGGCGCTTTCGTTCCACGCCAGATACGCCATATCACGGCGGCATTCGCTATCCAGCTGACGCGCCACCAGCGCCCCGCTTGCCAGATGTGGACGCGCCAGATAAAGCGGCAGATAACCGCAGCCAAGGCCATCCAGCTGTGCCTGCAGTTTGGTAGGAAAATCATGCACGCTCAGGGTTTTCTGCTCATCCAGCACACGTAAATCAATGCCCGTGCCGTGGCGCGAAGAGTCATGCACCGTAACGGCGCGATACTGGCGGATCTGCTCGCGCGGCAGCGGTTCCAGCGCGGTGGCGAGCGGATGATTAGGCGCGACGGCAAACACATACTCGAGCCAAC
>NZ_DAMBSA010000150.1:9481-9926 GCF_032054795.1 Pantoea sp. CTOTU49201 | reverse complement strand
AGCAGTGCCGGATCGAACGGTTTGCCGGCTGCGGCATCGTCAATGGCGCGACGATAAACCTGCGCGGTGCGCGCGCAGTAGTAAAAGGATTTGGTGCGACCTTCAATTTTCAGCGAATGCACGCCCATTTGGCTCAGACGTTCAACGTGCGCCACCGCGCGCAGATCTTTTGAGTTCATGATGTAGGTGCCGTGTTCATCCTCGAAGGCGCTCATCACTTCACCCGGCTTCATCTTCTCTTCCAGCAGGAACACGCGGTCGGTGGTCGCGCCGACGCCGAGCGTAGGCTCTTGCACCATAACCGGTTCATGGAATCCGACAATATTGCCAACCTCGTCCTGCTTGCCTTCTTCCACTTTATATTCCCAGCGGCAGGCGTTGGTGCAGGTTCCCTGATTGGGATCGCGTTTGTTAAGGTAGCCGGAGAGCAAGCAGCGGCCGGAAT
>NZ_DAMBSA010000150.1:0-9471 GCF_032054795.1 Pantoea sp. CTOTU49201 | reverse complement strand
CGTTGGCCTGCACCGACAGGTGAATCGGCATCTGCGGGAAGGCTTCACGCACCAGCATAATCAGACCCGGATCGGACATGATCAGCGCGTCCGGCTGCATCGCCACCACCGGCGTCAGATCGCGGATAAAGGTATTCAGTTTGGCGTTATGCGGGGCGATGTTGACCACCACGTAGAATTTCTTACCCAGTTCATGGGCTTCATTGATGCCCTTGGCCAGAATCTCGTGGGTGAATTCGTTGTTACGTACGCGCAGGCTGTAACGTGGTTGGCCGGCATAGACGGCGTCAGCGCCGTAGGCAAAGGCATAGCGCATATTCTTCAGCGATCCCGCTGGAGAAAGCAGTTCAGGTTTTAACATGGATTTTCTCACTGATGTCAGGTCAGCATGCCATCGTGGATGGCAGGTGCAGCGGCCGTATTATTCGGCCCTGCAAAAGGTGGGGAATTGTAGGCAGGCCCGCACCCGATGTAAATTGACCTGGATCAATGTAAGCCGTTGCAGGCTACAGCAAGCGGCAGACGTCCGCTTCCCAGCGATAGCCCATACCGTACACCGCGCGGATAAACGGCTGTTCCGCATCGAGGTTTTCGAGCTTGCGGCGCAGGTTCTTGATGTGGCTGTCGATGGTGCGATCGGTGACTACGCGGTAATCGTCGTAGAGATGATTGAGCAACTGCTCGCGTGAGAACACTTTACCCGGCTCCAGCGCCAGCGTTTTCAGCAGACGAAACTCCGCAGGCGTCAGCTCCAGCTGCTGTTCACGCCAGCTGGCCTGAAAGCGGCTCTCATCAATATGCAGATGCGATTCCAGCTGCGCTTCTTCCGGCGAACGTTTAACGCGGCGCAAAATGGTTTTGACTCGCGCCACCACTTCACGCGGGCTGAACGGCTTGCAGATGTAGTCATCCGCGCCGATTTCCAGCCCCAGCAGGCGATCAATCTCTTCGGTACGCGCGGTCACCATGATGATCGGCAGCTCAGAGAAACGACGAATTTCACGGCACAGCGTCAAGCCATCACGGCCAGGCAGCATCAAATCCAGCAGCATCAGATCTGGCGGCGTTTGCTGTACGTAGCTCAACACCTCGTTACCGTCGGCAATGTGGTGCGTGCGATAGTTGGACGCCTGCAGATAATCAATCATCAGCTGCGCCAGTTTGGGTTCATCTTCTACAACAAGGATCAGAGGATCGCTATTTTCCGGGCTCATAAGTGACATCTAGTGAGGAACATACGGCAAGTTTAGCGTGATTTGCAGTCCACCTAAATCAGAGTGATCCGCACTGATGCTGCCGTCATGCGCTTCAGCGATGTTTTTACAGATCGCCAGGCCAAGCCCCGAGCCGCCGCTGGCGCGATTTCGCGAACTTTCTGCGCGGAAAAATCGTTCAAATAATTGTGCCTGATGGGCCGGATCGACGCCCGGCGCGCTATCGGCAAACCTCAGCTGCCAGTATTCACCCGCCAGCTGCATGGAAAGCTGCACCGCGCCGCCGCTGTCGGTATAACGCAGGCTGTTTTCCAGCAAATTGGTGAACAGCTGCATCAGACGATCGGGATCGCCAAAGCTCTCAGCCTGCGCGGGCAATGCCAGATTCAGCGTTAAGCCGCGGCTGCGATAGCGTTCGCCAAAGCTGCCCGCCACCACTTCCAGCAGATTAACCAGATCAACCGGCTGCTTGCGATAGGCGAGAGCGCCCGCATCGGACAGCGACAGCTGATGCAGATCGTCGACCAGTTTGGTGAGAACCACCACTTCGCTTTGTAGCGAGCTGATGGCTTCCGGCGTTAACTTGCGTACGCCATCCTGCATCGCTTCCAGCTCACCGCGCAGAATCGCCAGCGGCGTGCGCAGTTCATGGGAGATGTCGGCCATAAAGGCGCGGCGGTTGCTTTCGTTTTTCTCCAGCGAGCTGGCAAGCAGGTTGAAGTCGCGGCCCAGTTGACCGAGTTCATCGCTGCTGCCGACTTCCACGCGGGTCGCGAAATTGCCCGCCGCCAGATGGTGCGTACCATCCACCAGTCGTTTCACCGGTGCCAGTAAACCGCGCGCCAGCAGCCAGGTAACCAATGCGGCGAGTAACCCGGTCAGCGCCACGATCATCCAACTGGTGCGTCGCTGCTGCTGATCAAAGTTGATGTCGGTGCTGCGCGTCAGACGTTCGGCCGGTGAGGCAATTACCCAGCCGACAATCTTGCCGTTGCTGGTGGTGATATTGCGCCTGGTACCTTCCGGTGGCACCGGCTGGCGCGGCCCTGATAGCACTTTGTATTGCTGATCGATAATCCAGAATTGCGTGCGCCAGCCGTGCGGCGGTAGCTGGTTAACGCTGCCAGGATTCTGCTCCAGCGAGCGCAAAATAGAAAAAATCAGCTTGTCATTAGTACGCAGAAAATCCCAGCTACCGTGCTGCTCATACTGATCGGCCAGCGCATCACTCAGCAGGGTTAAGCGCTGCTCGTTGCCTTTTTTGATGTAGTCCACAAAGCCGTGCTCAAAGCTGAGCCGCACGCCCCAATGCATAGTGATGATCACCAGCATGCAGGTGGAAAAAATCGCCGCAAACAGTTTGGCGCCAATGCCCCATTTTACCGGCCGCTTCATCCTTTGCTCCTGCCTCTAAGGTCAACGTTTTTACTGACATCCTTCGGTACGCGCCAAAATACAAACGCGGGCAGCGCAATCACCAGCGCCATGCACAGATAGGTGTAAATGAAGGTTTGATGTGCCGCCGCGCTGTCGGTCACCACGCCGTGGCCAAATGCGCCTAGTAGTAAACCGGCCACGGTGACGCCAATACTCATCGACAGCTGCATGATCATCGATAACAGTGAGTTGCCGCTGGAAGCCAGCTCGTCCGGTAGCTCCTTTAGCGTCAAGGTGTTCATCGAGGAGAAGCGAATCGCATTCACCATGCCTTGCATTAAAAGCACCACCGGCAGCAGCCAGATCCAGCCAAGCAGCGCCACCAGCGGGAAAAGCAGCACCACCAACGCCAGCGCAAGGGTCGCGCCGACCAGCGCATGGCGATAACCAAACAGGTTAACGATGCGTACCACCACGCGTTTGGTACCCATGTTGCCGAGCACCATCGGAATCATCATCAAACCGGCGTGGAACGGGCTGTAGCCAAGGCCAACCTGCAGAAAGATCGGCGTCATAAACGGCAGCATGCCGCTACCGATGCGGCCGGTAAAACTGCCGAGCAGGCCAATCGAATAGATGCGGTTATCAAACAGTTTCAGGCTGAACAGCGCGTTATCGTTGTTGCGGCCGTGCATCAGGTAGAACAGCAGCGAAAACACCCCGACCAGAATCAGTAAACCGAGCAACAGCGGCGATCCGCCGGAGCTGCGCTGGCCATCCAGCGCCAGCGTTAAGGTCGCCATGCCGACAGCCAGCAGCACAAAGCCGAGGAAATCGAAGCGCCGCGTCTGCATGGTGTAGTTGGGCATCAGCGTCAGCGTGGCAATCGCGCCAATAATCCCAACCGGAATGTTGATCAGGAAAATCCAGTGCCAGCTGGCGTACTGCACCAAAATCCCGCCTAGCGCCGGGCCGAGCAGCGGCCCAATTTGTCCTGGCGTGGTGACGAAGGTCATCGCCGACATGTATTGCTCGCGCGGCACGATTTTCATCACCGTCAAACGGCCAACAGGCACCATCATCGCACCGCCAATCCCTTGCACCACGCGCGCCATAATCAGCTCATCCAGCGTGGTGGAGAAGGCGCACAGCAGCGAGCCGATGCTGAACAGCACAATGGCGCAGAAGAAGATATTGCGTACGCCAAAGCGGTCCGCCAGCCACCCGCTGATTGGCAGCGTAATCGCCACGGTCAGCACATAGGAAACGATCACCGAGTGCATATTTAGCGGGCTGACGTTGAGATCGCGCGCCATCGACGGGATTGCGGTGTTAACGATGGTGGTATCCAGCGCCTGCATAAAAAAGCCAAACGCGACGATCCATAGCTGCCAGCGCACGGTGGCGTTTTGCGTGTTCACTGAATCTCCTCTGCTGTGCGGTCACCATAAATGGTGACCCTACAAATTCTGGGTGGGTAGGGGCGCCATTCATGGCGACCTCCCTTAACCCGCCACCAATACCTTTTTCTTACGCCGCCGCAGCTTATCCATCATCAAATAAACCACCGGCGTGGTGTAGAGCGTCAGCAGCTGGCTCATCACCAAACCACCGGCGATGGTGATGCCGAGCGGTTGACGCAGTTCCGCGCCGTCACCGCTGGTCAGCACCAGCGGCAGTGCACCAAACAACGCGGCGAGCGTGGTCATCAGAATCGGGCGGAAACGCAGCTGGCACGCCTGGAAGATCGCGTCGTGCGGCGACAGATTGCCGTTGCGCTCGGCATCCAGCGCAAAGTCGACCATCATGATGGCGTTTTTCTTCACGATCCCGATCAGCAGTAGAATCCCGATTAGCGCAATCAGGCTGAACGGCGTATCGAACAGTTCCAGCGCCAGTAGCGCGCCGACGCCCGCCGACGGCAGCGTGGAGAGAATGGTCAGCGGATGCACGTAGCTCTCATAAAGAATACCGAGCACGATATACACCGCCGCAATCGCTGCCAGCATCAGGTAAAGCTGATTGGATTGCGACTGCTGGAACACCTGCGCGGTGCCGGCAAAACTGCCGCGCACGCTGGCGGGCACGCCAAGCGCGGTGATGGTGCGATCGATGGCTTCAGACGCCTGCGATAGCGATACGCCTTCCGGCAGGTTAAACGAAATGGTGGACGCCGCCGACAAGCCTTCGTGGTTCACCGACAGCGGCGCGTTGGCCGGTTGCCACTTGGCAAACCAGCTCAGCGGAATCGCTTTGCCGTCGCTGTTAATCACAAACATCTGATCGAGTGAACTGATGTCCTGGGTGTAGCGCGGATCGACTTCCATCACCACTTTGTACTGATTGAGCGGCTGATAAATGGTGGAGATCTGGCGCTGACCAAAGGCGTTATTCAGCAGGGCGTTAGCGGCTGACACATCGATGCCGAGCCGCGCCATGCTTTCACGATCGTAAGTCAGATTCATTTCGCTGCCGTTGTCCTGTTGATCCGAGTTGACGTCCGCCAGCTCGGGCAGTGCGGCAAACGCCTGACGGATTTTCGGCTCCCATTCGCGCAGGTCATTCAGGTTGTCCGACAGCAAACTGTATTGATAGCTGGCGTTGGATTCACGTCCGCCAATACGAATGTCCTGTACCGCGTTGAGATAGAGATTGGCGCCCGGTTCTTTCGCCAGCTTGATACGCAGCCGGGCGATCACTTGCTGCGCGCTTTCGCTGCGCTCGGAGAGCGGCTTGAGCGAGACGAACATCGAACCGCTGTTGGTGCGCGAACCGCCGGTAAAGCCGGTGACGTTATCCACCGCCGGATCGGCTTTGATGATGTTCATGAAATCCTGCAGCTTGCCGCGCATCGCCTGGAACGAAATGCTCTGATCCGCTGAGATAAAACCTTGTAAACGACCGGTATCCTGCTCCGGCATAAAGGTTTTCGGAATCGAGATGAACAGCCAAACCGTAAGCGCCACGGTGCCGAGCAGCAGCATCAGCACCCAAATAGCGTGGTTCAGCACCCAACCCAATGAACGCGCGTAGCCGTTTTGCACCTTCATTAGCAGCTTGCCGAAACCGCGAATACGCGGCTGGCTGCGCTTGACCTGCGGCTTGAGCAGATACGCGCACATCATCGGCGTCAGCGTGACCGAGATAAACAGCGAGATCAGAATCGCCACCGACAGCGTGATGGCAAACTCTGAGAAGAAGCGGCCAATGATGCCGCCAATCATCAGCAGCGGCAGGAACACGGCAATCAGCGACAGGCTCATCGACAGCACGGTAAAACCGACTTCGCGCACGCCGGTCAGCGCCGCCTGCAGCGGCTTCATGCCCGCTTCGACGTGGCGTGCAATGTTCTCCAGCACCACAATCGCGTCATCGACGACAAAACCGGTGGCGATGGTTAACGCCATTAGCGACAGGTTATTCAGGCTAAAGCCGCATAGGTACATGGCGGCGAAGGTGCCAATCAGCGAAACCGGCACCGCAGCGGCGGGGATCAGCGTCGCGCGCCAGTCGCGCAGGAAGGCAAACACCACCAGAATCACCAGCGCCACGGCGATGATCAGCGACTGCTCCACTTCATGCAGCGAGGCGCGAATGGTGGGCGAACGATCCTGCGCTATTTGCAGATCGATGGCGGCGGGGATCACGTCATGCAGTTCCGGCAATTCGCCACGAATGCGATCGACGGTATCGATGATGTTGGCTTCCGGCGATTTACGCACCACCAGCAGCACCGCCGCTTTGCCGTTGGTCATCCCGGCGTTGCGTACGTCCTGCACCGAATCCTGCACGTTAGCGACATCGCTGAGGCGCACTGCCGCACCGTTGTTGTAATGCACCACCAGCGGTTGATACTCGCTGGCGGTTTGCAATTCTCCGTTGGTGCGTAACTGCCAGCGCTGCTGCACGTCATCAATGGCGCCCTGCGGACGGCGTTGGTTGGCGTTGCTGATGGCGGTGCGCACCGCATCCAGCGACACACCTTGATTGAACAGCGCCTGCGGGTTGAGTTCGACGCGCACTGCAGGCAACGAACTGCCGCCAACCGTCACATCGCCCACGCCTTCAATTTGCGACAGCTTCTGCGCCAGCTGCGTTGAGGCGTAATCATACAGCTGACCGGGATTATAAATGTCCGAGGTCAGCGTCAGGATCATGATCGGTGCATCCGAAGGGTTGGCTTTGCGGTAGCTGGGACGGCTCGGCATGCCGGTTGGCAGCAGGCTTTGTGCGGCGTTGATCGCCGCCTGCACATCGCGCGCGGCACCGTTGATGTCGCGATCAAAATCGAACACCAGAATAATGCGCGTGCTGCCCAGCGAGCTGGTGGAGGTCATTTCACTGACGCCAGCAATGCGCCCCAGCGAGCGCTCGAGCGGCGTTGCCACCGAGGCCGCCATGGTTTCCGGCGATGCACCGGGCAGCGAAGCCGAGATCAAAATCACCGGGAAATCCAGCTGCGGCAAAGGTGCCACCGGCAGCAGGCGGAAGCCGAGAATGCCGGCCAGCGCAATCGCCAGCGTCAGCAAAGTGGTGGCGACCGGGCGATGAATAAACAGCGCGAAGAACTTCACGACTGCGCCTCCGAGCGTTTAAAGCGACGGCGCGTAGCGTGCGACAGACGATCAAACAGCATATAGATCACCGGCGTGGTGAACAGCGTCAGAACCTGGCTTACCACCAAACCGCCGACCATGGCGATTCCCAGCGGATGGCGCAACTCTGCGCCGACGCCGGTACTCAGCATCAGCGGCAGCGCACCGAGCAGCGCCGCCAATGTCGTCATCAGAATCGGACGGAAACGCAGTAAGCACGCCTGATAAATCGCCTCGCGCGGCGGCATGCCTTGCTCACGCTCTGCCGCCAATGCGAAGTCGATCATCATGATGGCGTTTTTCTTCACGATACCGATCAGCAAGATAATGCCGATGATGCCGATGATATCCAGCTCGTTGCCGCTCAGCATCAGCGCTAGCAGCGCGCCCACACCGGCGGTGGGCAGCGTCGAGAGAATAGTGATCGGATGGATAAAGCTCTCATACAGCACGCCGAGCACGATATACATCGCCACCACCGCCGCCACAATCAGCCACACGGTGCTGGACAACGCGGCTTCAAAGGCCAGCGTGCTGCCCTGGAACTGCGTCATCATCTCGGCGGGCATGCCCACCTGATCTTCCGCCGCGCTCACCGCTTTCACCGCATCGCCCAGCGAATAGCCGTCGGCGACATCAAACGAGAAGGTTGCCGAAGGGAACTGATCGAGATGGTTGATGCTGAGCGCGGCGTGGCGCTCCTCAATTTGCGCGATGGCGCTGAGCGGCACGCTGCCGCCGTCGCTGCTGGTCAGACGAATGCCGTCGAGACTCGCCAGTCCCGGCGTTGCATCGTTGTTCTGCTCCAGCACCACGCGATATTGGTTGGCCTGGGTGTAAATGGTGGAGATCAGCCGCTGACCAAAGGCGTTATACAGCGCGTTATCCACATCGGCCATGCTAATGCCCAGGCGGCTGGCGCTGTCACGATCGACACGGACAAAAGCTTCCAAACCTTGATCCTGCCAGTCACTGCTGACGTCACGCAGTTGCGGCAGCGTATTCAGCTGCTCCAGCAGTTTCGGCACCCACAAACTCAGCGACTCGAGCGAGCCGGATTGCAGCGTGAACTGGTACGGCGTGCGGCTGGCTTGGGTATCAATGGTCAAATCCTGCACCGGTTGCAGCCACAGCGAAATGCCCGGCACTTTAGCTAACGCCTGTTGCAGGCGCTGCTGCACCGCCGGAATACGATCGTCACGCTCATTCAGCGGCTTGAGGTTGATTTGCAGGCGCGCGCTGTTGAGCGCGGCGTTGGTGCCATCGACGCCGACAAACGAGGTCATGCTCTGCACCGCCGGATCTTTCATGATGATTGAAGCGACATCGCGCGTGCGCTCCGCCATGTTGGCGTAAGAAACCGACTGCGGTGCCTGCAAGGTACCTTGAATGATGCTGTTATCCTGCTGCGGGAAGAAGCCTTTGGGAATGACGATCCACAGCAACACGGTGATCAGCAAGGTGCTGAGCGCCACCGACAAGGTGATCCACGGATGCAGCAGCACGCGCGTTAAGCCGCGTCCGTAGCTGGCAATAACGCGGTCGAACATCGCTTCGCTGGCGCGCGAGAAGCGGTTCTGCTTGCGCAGCGATTCGGCGCTTAACATGCGGGCGCACATCATCGGCGTCAGCGTCAGCGATACTACGGCGGAAATCAAAATCGCCACTGCCAGCGTTACGGCGAATTCGCGGAACAGGCGGCCAATTACATCGCCCATAAACAGCAGCGGGATCAGCACCGCAATCAGCGAGAAGGTGAGGGAGATGATGGTGAAGCCAATCTCGCCCGCGCCTTTCAGCGCCGCCGTCAGCGGTTTTTCGCCTTTTTCGATATAGCGCGAGATGTTCTCGATCACCACGATGGCGTCATCAACCACAAAGCCGGTGGCGATGGTCAGCGCCATCAGCGTCAGGTTGTTGACCGAGAAGCCGAGGAAATACATCGCGGCAAAGGTGCCTATCAGCGACAGCGGTACGGCGACGGCGGGAATGATGGTCGCCGGGACGTTACGCAGGAACAGGTAGATGATCATCACCACCAAACCCATCGCCAGCATCAGTTCGTGCTGGGTATCGCTGACCGAGGCGCGGATATTGGTGGTGCGGTCAGTTAGCAGTTTCACATCCACCGATTTTGGCAGCGTGGCGGTTAAACCGGGCAACATGGCGCGGATATTATCGGCGGTGGCGATGATGTTAGCGCCGGGCTGGCGCTGCACGTTGAGCACAATCGCCTGCTGACGGTTCGCCCATGCGCCCAGCCAGCTGTTTTCGGCACCTTGTTC
>NZ_DAMBSA010000149.1:0-9953 GCF_032054795.1 Pantoea sp. CTOTU49201 | reverse complement strand
CCGCTGGATGAGCTGCCAACCTTGCTGGCGCTGATTGGCGAGCAGCTGGCCACGGTGATGGGCGGATCGAGTGGCGTGTTAATGTCGATTCTGTTCACCAGCGCCGGTCAGCAGCTGGAAGAGGGCAGCGCTCTGCCGCAGGCGCTGATGCACGGGCTGGAACGCATGAAGCATTACGGCGGCGCACAGCCGGGCCATCGCACTTTAGTGGATGCGCTGCAACCGGCGCTGGAAGCGTTAGTGGCGGGCGAGTCGCTGGCAGCAGCGGCACAAGCAGCGCAGAAAGGCGCTGACGCCACCGCGCAGATGCAGAGCGCCAAAGCAGGGCGTTCCGCGTATCTGAATCAGCAGAGTCTGGATGGGGTGAAAGATCCGGGCGCGTATGCGATTGAGAAGGTGTTTGCGGTGTTGGCGGGTTGATGTGGCAAGGTCGCCATTAATGGCGACCTTACATTGTAGGGTGCGCATTAATGCGCACCGTTTCAATGGACGCAGTATGTGTTAGCGCATTTATGCGCACCGTTTCAAAGACCGCACCTTACTCCGCCGCTTCGCGCATCATCTCTTCGTGCGGAATATCCTGCAAAATCTGCTCGAAACTGCGCAGACGTTTGTAGATCGACATCAGCGTAATCAGCGTTGACCACGAGGTGATCAAATACTGGAACGACGAACGCACCTGATCAAACACGTTGGTGATCTGGTTCAACAGGCCGAGCGTAATGGTGCCCGCCACAATCGACGGGAACAGCACAAACAGCCCGAACACGTTATCCACCTGCAGATACATAATGCGCGTGATGTTGAAGTACAAATAGTGGAAATAGAGGCGGAAATAGTTCTGACGCACGCGGCTAAACAGCTCATGCACCGTCGGCGGTGAAGCGCGTTCAGGATCGTCTTCGCCGTACACCAGCTCTTTACGATAGGCCGCTTCCACCCGTTGATTACGGAATTCCAGCCCCGGCAGTTTAATCCCCACCAACGCCAGCAGCGCGGTCCCAAACAGCGACCACAGCAGCGCGGCAATCACCAATGCATACGGAATGCTGCCGAGAATCGGCACCTCTTTGACATGGTGCGACAGCGTGACCAGCACCGGCAGAAACGCCACCAGCGTCATAATCGCCTGAATAAAGTTGATGCCCCAATCCTGCAACGTACCCGCGAAGCGCATGGTGTCTTCCTGCACACGCTGTGCCGCACCCTCAACCAGACGCAGACGCTGCCAGTTGTGCATGTAGTAATTGTTCATCGCGGTACGCCAGCGGAACACCCAATGGCTGACGAAGAACGAGTTCATCACGCCAATCACCACCGCGATCAGCGCGATACCGAGAAACGCCAGCACTTGCACATAGAACTGGTGGATGGCGACGGAACCGGCTTTGGTCAGCGCCTGCTGAATCATGTCGTAGAACGGGCCGTACCAGGCGTTGACGCCCACGCCAACTTGCACACCAAACCAGGTGACAAAGATGATCAGAATCGATCCCCCAACCGACCAGCGCTGCCACGGATGGTTATCAATCACACGCCAGGTGAGCGCGAAGATGCCGGCAACAATCCAGTAATAGGCGTAAAACCACAGTTGGCTGATGTGGATAAAACGGCTGGCATTGGTTGGCAAAGGTTCGTGCATCGCCGCCTGGAGGGCAGGCCAGCGCGCCGGGAAATCACTGAAAAAGCCGAACCAGGCAAAAATTGCTACTAAACTCCAAATCGCAGCTGAGCTGAAAAACAGCGTTGGCCGCGGAAAAAAGGACTTAAACATAGGCACTCCGCTGTTGTGTGTACTCTTTTATACCGCTTCAGACCTCTATCTGTCTGTTGTCGGTTGTATCTGACGATGACAGCTTCGCCGCTGCGATGTAAAGCGACAGCGGCAATTGTTAAGTAATTAGTGCGAATTTGTTTCTAAGAACTAAATTATCCACAGCAATGGTGTTACAATATTTGTACTGTTACCGGTAACAGTACTGCTGTATCCCTTAAGCTATCAATAAAAAAACAATACAACGCAACTACTTAACTTTCATGCCGCATTATATGTGGTACTGAGGCAATGTCATGTCAGAACAAAAAAATGGTCACACTCGCAGGGATTTTCTGCTGAGAACCATCACCCTGGCGCCGGCAATGGCGGTGGGCAGCACGGCGATGGGCGCGCTGGTGGCACCGATGGCCGCTGGGGCAGCAGAACAAAACGCATCACCACAACAGGCGCGTAGCTACCAGCCAAACTGGTTCACCGCGGAAGAGTTTGCCTTTATCACCGCGGCCGTGGCGCGCCTGATTCCCAACGATGAACGCGGCCCTGGCGCACTTGAAGCTGGCGTGCCGGAGTTTATCGATCGTCAAATGAACACGCCGTATGCCACCGGTAACAACTGGTACATGCAAGGCCCGTTCAATCCCGATCTGCCAAAAGAGTTAGGTTATCAGCTGCCGCTGGTGCCGCAGCAGATCTACCGTCTCGGCCTGGCGGATGCCGATGGCTGGAGCAAAAAGCAGCACGGTAAAGTGTTTGCTGAGCTGACGGGCGAACAGCAGGATGCGCTGCTGACCGCGTTTGAAAGCGGCACGGCTGAATTCCCGCAGCTGCCAGCCAAAACCTTCTTCTCCTTCCTGCTGCAAAACACCCGCGAGGGTTATTTCAGCGATCCGATCCACGGCGGCAACCAGGGCATGGTGGGCTGGAAGCTGATTGGCTTCCCCGGCGCGCGCGCTGACTTTATGGATTGGGTGGAACGCGGTGAACGTTATCCGTTCCCGTCAGTGGATATTCGCGGGGAGAGGACGTAAGCGTGGCAAATGAATTGAAAAAAGTGGATGCGGTCGTCGTCGGTTTCGGCTGGGCGGGTGCCATCATGGCGAAAGAGCTGACCGAAGCGGGCCTGAATGTGGTGGCGCTGGAGCGCGGTCCGCATCGCGATACCTATCCGGATGGATCTTATCCACAGTCGATTGACGAACTGACCTATAACATCCGCAAAAAGCTGTTCCAGGATCTGTCGAAAAGCACCGTGACCATCCGTCACGATGCCTCGCAAACTGCCGTCCCTTATCGCCAGCTGGCGGCGTTTCTGCCCGGCACCGGCACCGGCGGTGCAGGTCTGCACTGGTCAGGCGTGCACTTCCGCGTTGACCCGGTTGAGCTGAATCTGCGCAGCCATTACGAGCAGCGTTACGGTAAAAGCTTCATCCCGGAAGGCATGACGATTCAGGATTTCGGCGTCAACTATGACGAGCTGGAACCCTTCTTCGATCAGGCCGAGAAAGTGTTCGGTACCTCGGGCAGCGCCTGGTCAATCAAAGGCAAGCTGCTGGGCAAAGAGAAGGGCGGCAACCCGTACGCGCCGGATCGTTCCAGCGACTTCCCGCTGCCAGCGCAGAAGCGCACTTATTCGGCGCAGCTGTTCGCGCAAGCGGCGGAATCAGTGGGTTATCACCCTTATGATATGCCGTCGGCCAACACCTCAGGCCCGTACACCAACACTTACGGCGCACAGATGGGCCCGTGCAACTTCTGCGGTTTCTGCAGCGGTTACGCCTGCTATATGTATTCCAAAGCCTCGCCGAACGTTAACATCCTGCCCGCGCTGCGTCAGGAACCGAAGTTCGAGCTGCGCAACAACTCTTACGTGCTGCGCGTTAATCTGACCAACGATAAAAAGCGCGCCACCGGCGTGACCTATCTTGATGGTCAGGGCCGCGAAGTGGTACAGCCTGCGGATCTGGTGATCCTGTCGGCGTTCCAGTTCCACAACGTGCATCTGATGCTGCTCTCCGGCATCGGCAAGCCGTATAACCCGATTTCCAACGAAGGTGTGGTCGGCCGTAACTTCGCCTATCAGAACATCTCGACGCTGAAAGCGCTGTTCGACAAAAACACCACCACCAACCCGTTTATCGGTGCCGGTGGCGCAGGTGTGGCGGTGGATGATTTCAACGCCGATAACTTCGATCACGGTCCGCACGGCTTTGTTGGCGGTTCGCCATTCTGGGTCAATCAGGCCGGCACCAAGCCGATTTCCGGTTTGCCGACGCCGAAAGGCACGCCAAACTGGGGCAGCCAGTGGAAATCGGCGGTAGCGGATACCTACAACCATCACATCTCGATGGATGCGCACGGCGCGCACCAATCCTATCGCGCCAACTATCTCGATCTCGATCCCAACTACAAAGATGCCTACGGCCAGCCGCTGCTGCGTATGACCTTTGACTGGCAGGATAACGACATCAAGATGGCGCAGTTCATGATCGGCAAAATGCGCAAAATTACCGAAGCGATGAACCCGAAAATGATCATCGGCGGCGCGAAAGGGCCGGGCTCGCACTTCGATACCACCGTCTATCAAACCACGCATATGAGCGGCGGCGCGATCATGGGTGAAGATCCGAAAACCAGCGCGGTGAACCGTTATCTGCAGAGCTGGGATGTATCGAACGTGTTTGTGCCAGGCGCTTCGGCGTTCCCGCAGGGACTCGGCTACAACCCAACGGGCATGGTCGCAGCCTTGACCTATTGGTCAGCCAAAGCGATTCGTGAACAGTATCTGAAAAACCCCGGCCCGCTGGTACAGGCATAAGGAACACGGCGATGATCAAAAGCATTTTAGCCCTGTTTCTGGGCACGATGACGTTCGCCGCAGTGGCGGACGAAGCAGGTTCGGACGCGTTGGTGAAGCGCGGTGAGTATCTGGCGCGCGCGGGCGACTGCGTGGCCTGTCACAGCACCGAAGGCGGTAAGCCCTTTGCCGGTGGACTGCCGATGGCGACGCCGATCGGCACCATTTACTCCACCAACATCACGCCGGACAAAGCCAACGGGATTGGTGATTACAGCTATGACGATTTCCAGAAAGCGGTGCGTCACGGCGTTGCGAAAAACGGCGACACGCTCTATCCGGCGATGCCGTATCCGTCGTACGCGGTGGTCAGCGATGACGACATGAAGGCGCTCTACGCCTACTTCATGCACGGCGTGCAGCCGGTGGCGCAGGCGAACAAAGAGAGTGACATTCCGTGGCCGCTGTCGATGCGTTGGCCATTAGCCATCTGGCGCGGCATGTTTGCGCCGGACGTAAAAGCGTTCCAGCCGGCAGCACAGGAAGATCCGCAGCTGGCACGCGGTCGCTATCTGGTGGAAGGTCTCGGTCACTGTGGCGCTTGCCATACGCCGCGTAGCATCACCATGCAGGAAAAAGCGCTCAACAACGGCGAAGGCAACAACTATCTCTCTGGCAGCAGCGCGCCGATTGATGGCTGGACCGCCAGCAACCTGCGTGGCGACAACCGCGATGGCTTAGGTCGCTGGAGCGAAGAGGATCTCAAGCAGTTCCTGCGCTTTGGCCGCAACGATCACACCGCGGTGTTTGGTGGCATGACCGATGTGGTGCAGCACAGCCTGCAATATCTGAGCGATGACGATATCAGCGCGATTGCTAAATATCTGAAATCCCTCGGCGCGAAAGATCCAAATCAGGCGGTGTTTAAGCAGGATGATGCGGTGTCTCAGGCATTGTGGAAAGGTGACGACAGCCAGCCTGGCGCATCGACTTATGTCGATAGCTGTGCGGCGTGCCACAAAACCGACGGCAGCGGCTATCAGCGCTTCTATCCGGCGCTGCGCGGCAATCCAGTGGTGATGGCGGACGATCCGACCTCGTTGATTCATATCGTATTGGTTGGCGGCACCTTGCCAGGCGTGAAAGGCGCACCCACGGCGATCACCATGCCGGCGTTCGGCTGGCGCTTGAACGATCAGCAGGTGGCGGATGTGGTGAACTTTATCCGTGGCAGCTGGGGCAATGGCGTGAAGTCGAGCGTGTCGGCGAAGGATGTGGCCGAACTGCGTAAAGACGAAACCGTGCAGCCGAAGCAGGGTAATGCGGATATTAAGGTGTTGGAAGGGCAGTAGTTAGTAGGAGGCCCAGGTGGCCTCCTTTTTGATTACCATTTCTTTTTAATAATATAAAAGTCAATGACAAGGACAATTAAAGTGAAAATACTCGTTGCTCCCCATTCATATCCGGGGAAAAAATGATGAATCAATACGCAAAATGAAATTATTAATGTAATAGGTATCCATACCGTTAAAACGCTCCAGGCAAAGTCGCGTAAAAATTTCTTAAGAAATATCATCATGAAGACCTCAGTAATTCTTTAAGATCTTTAATGGTGTTATTAAGGTTGGAAGAGGGAAAGCTAACGCGTTTAAATACTGGTTCAATTAGAAAGTACATCATCTCAAGTCCCTCATGGCGTAAAATAGCATAATATCTAGTATCCATGATTAATAACCGATCAGCAGACTCGGAAGCTTCCTGTATTACGCCATATGCACCTAGTAATGTTGATGCTGTAAGGGATGTTTTAAATGTTATCACCTGGAACATACTGAGTCCGCGACTTATCGTACGGGATATTGTATAAGCTAAAGATCTGTTTGTTAACTGAGATGCGGAAATTTTATTTCCTGTGTAGGTTAGAGCTCTAATTATCTTTGCAATATCTTGCTCTGAAAAATAACTCATGCGATGTTCAATATAGAGTTGAACCATATCAAGGATCAGATCATGGCGTTTTATCAATTGATAAACACCTAACATAAAACGAACATCTTCATCTTTTAGTTTTGAGCAAACGTTTTGATAATTATCGAAAATACAAGACGAGTACCAAGTAAGTCGTATTGCTCCATCTTGTATTCTCCCTAATTGCTTATCAACGTCTTTACCGACACCGTTAAATGCTTTGTCTAGCTTAAGAGCCAGTGTTTTCTCTGCGGATAAACTATCCACTATAACTTGATTGTAGTTTTGCATATTCCTTTTCTCATTCCTGCTCCATGACAATAACCACAATATATATATTGTTTATGGGTGTTACTATCACAATATGATTATTTGATGGACAAGAGGGAGTAGGTGCGGTTTTTCGCTCGGTCGGCATGAATGCCGACCCTACATGTGCGGTGCGCATTCATTCGCACCTGCAATCTTTAAATATTCTCCAAATCCATCCCACGGGTTTTCGGCCCGTAAATTCCCACCGACAGCATCACCATCAACATGCTGAGCACGATAAAGGCGATCACGCCCTGGCTGCCGGCATACTGCAAAATAATGCCAATCAAAATACTGCTGAACACCGTCGACAGGCGGCTAAACGAGTAGCAGAAACCCACCGCGCGGGCGCGAATGTGCGTTGGGAAAATCTCGGTCTGATAAGCGTGATAGCTGAAGGTCAGCCATGCGTTGCTGTAGGTGATCAGGAAGCCGCAGATGATCATCAGCACCGGATTGGTCATAAACGCAAACAGCGTGCCGAACACCACCGTCATCAGCGATGAAAACACGATCTGCCATTTATTCTCGAGCTTGTCGGCGTAGCGACTGCAAATCAGCGAGCCGAGCGGGTAGGCCAGCGTAATGAAAAACGCATACAGCAGGCTGTGCGTGACGGTCGCGCCTTTGCCCGACAGCAGCGCTGGCAGCCAGTTGCCGAAGCCAAAGAAGCCAATTGCCTGGAAGAAGTTCATCACCACCAGCATCAGCGTGCGTTTGCGATAGGCCGGTGACCAAATCTCACTGAAACGCCCTTGCTTAGGTTGCTCAGGTGCGAACTGTCCCCCATCCCGGCCTTCCCCCACCAGTGGGGGAAGGGGAGAAGCGATACCACAGCGCTTTTCCATCGCGCTCAACACCTGATGCGCTTCCTGATGCCGTCCTTGTTGCGCCAGCCAGCGTGCGGATTCCGGCAGGTTTTTACGAATCAGCCAGATCACCAGCGAGCAGACCGCACCAGCAATCACCACCCAGCGCCAGCCTTCAAGGCTGAGAATGGTTTGCGGCACCAGCCACCACGACATCAGCGCCACCGCCGGTACCGACAGGAACTGGATAAAGAAGGAGAAGGCAAACGCGCGACTGCGTAGATGCGCCGGTACCCATTCGGAAAGATAGGTATCGATGGTCACCAGCTCAACGCCAAGGCCAATGCCAACGAGGAAGCGGAACAGGATGATCATCTCCGCGCTTTGCTGGAACGCCATCAGCAGCGAAAACGCGCCGTACCACGCCAGCGCGCACATAAAGGTCAGGCGGCGGCCAAAACGGTCGGCGTAGGGCGCAAGCAAACTCGCGCCGACAAACAGGCCAAGGAAAGTCGCGGAGGCAAATGCCGCTTGATCGGCGACGCCGAACACGCCGGCAGAACCGGTATGAAACACGCCCGCCGCCACCAGGCCGGAGCTGATGTAGCCGGTTTCAAACAGATCGTAGAGCTCAAAGAAGCCGCCCAGCGCCAGTAGCGTGATAAAGCGCCACAGACCAGCGGAAGAGGGCAGCGCATCGATGCGCCCGGCTAAGGTGCGGCGATCCGCGCTCATGTGATCGTTCGCCATCCCTGTCGACGTGATTGTTGTCATTGTTGTGTAAACCTCGGTGTTTGCAGAACCCGCTGACGGCTGAGATTGGTTTTAAAAATAATTAACCGTTAGCAAGCGAAGGAATAGCAGGATAATAAATTCGCTGAGAGTTGCCGAGAGGCGGGACGGTGACATTTTGGCAACATACGTTGCAGTTCACAGAAAAGTAGTCGCCATCCGTGGCGCAGGCTTAGTGCAGGCTCGGATAGACGCCCGGACCGATCGGTAAACCGAGTGCGTACCACGCCAGCAGCAGCACAATCCAGGTGGTGAAGAACACCAGCGGATAGGGGAAGATCAGCACGTAATAGGTGCCCAGCTGTGCATCTTTTTGATAGCGCTGCAGGAAGCCGAGGAACAGCGGCAGGAACGGCGACATCGGTGCCAGCGGCAACACCGCAGAATCGGCGATGCGGAAAATCATCTGGGCAAAGGCGGGATGGAAGCCGAGCAGCATAAACATCGGCACAAATACCGGCGCCAGAATCGACCAGATGGCCGAGCCGCTGGCGATAAACATGCACAGAAACGCCGACAAGAACATCAAGCCCATAAACGCCGGTGCGCCGCTAATTCCCGCGCTCTCCAGCACATCGGTCAGGCCGATGGCCATGAACTTGCCCATGTTGCTCCAGTTGAAGAAGGCAACAAACTGCGACAGCGGAAACACCATCACAATAAAGCCCGCCATGCTCTTCATCGGATCCACCAGCAGCTGCGGGATATCATCCGCGCGGCGAATCTGCTTGGTTACCGCGCCATAGGCAATCGCCACCACAAAGAAGAACAGGATGATGATCGGCACTATGCCCTGAATAAACGGCGACGGAATGATACCGCCGGTTTTCGGATTGCGCAGCGGCGCGTGTTCCGGCACCACCAGCAGCGCCATCAGCGCGATAAACACCAGCGCGGCGATACCGGCGGCTTTCAGGCCGCGATTCTCCAGCGCGGTGAGCGGCGGCAGACGATCGTTATTGCCGCCGTTCCACGCGGGCAAGCGCGGCTCGACAAACTTGTCGGTCAGCAGCGCACCGGCGATGGTCAGCACAATCACCGAGCTGGCCATAAAGTACCAGTTGTCGATCACGCTAACGTGCACGGTATCGCTCACCGCTTTGGCGGCTTCGGTGCTGATGCCAGAAAGCAGCACATCGGTGGTGACAATCAGCAGGTTGGCGGTAAATCCGGACGCCACGCCGGCAATCGCCGCCATCAATCCCGCCACCGGATGGCGTCCCACCGCGAGGAAGATCAGCGCACCGAGCGGCGGCATCACCACCAGCGCGGCATCGGACGAAATGTGGCTGAAGAAGGCGATAAACAGCACCATATAGCTGGCGTAGCGACGGCTCACGCGCGAAGCCATCTTCACCATCAGCGACTGCAGCAGGCCGACTTTTTCCGCCAGGCCCGCACCAATTACCAGCGCCAGAATCGATCCCAACGGCGTGAAGCCACTGAAGTTTTTGATGATATTGGGCAGGATCCATTGAATCCCTGCCACGCTCAGCAGGTT
>NZ_DAMBSA010000148.1:0-9973 GCF_032054795.1 Pantoea sp. CTOTU49201 | reverse complement strand
GACGGGAGAAAGGGCGCTCGGGTTTGGCCGGATCGACCTGCGTATCGTTGAGGATGCGAAAGGCGATGGGATCGATACCCGCTTTTTCTGCGATTTCATCGATGGCAATCTCCAGCGCCATCAACCCCGGCGCTTCGCCCGGTGCGCGCATGGCGTTACCTTCGGGTAGATCCAGCGTGGCCAGTCGTAATCCGGTAAAACGATTAGCACCGGCGTAAAGCAATTCCGTCTGCTGTACGGCAGTTTCCGGTGTGCCATCCGGCAAATTACCCGACCAGCTTTCATGCGCGATAGCCTGAATATTGCCGGCTTTATCAGTGCCGATGCGGATGTACTGAATCGTGGCTGGTCGATGCGTGGTGTTATTGGCGATGAGTGGTCGAGGCAGCATCACTTTGACCGGACGCTGAACTGCGCGTGCGCCCAACGCGGCTAACACTGCATCGCTGCGCAGGAACAACTTGCCGCCAAATCCGCCGCCGATATAGGGCGAAATGATGCGGATCTTCTCCATCGGCATGTTTAGCGTGGCGGCCAGATCGGTGCGGCACCAGTCAATCATCTGATTCGAGGTCCAGACGGTGAGTTTATCGCCTTGCCATGTTGCCATTGAGGCATGCGGTTCCATAGCGGTATGACTTTGGTCCGGCGTGGTGTAGTGCGCATCCAGCTTGACCTCAGACGCAGCAAATGCAGCGGCGAAATCACCTACGGCTTTATCGGGCGTGTCTTCGGGTGCGGAAGTGACGCCCGGCTTTTGCTGCGCGAGATCATAAGCACCGCGCTCGCGCTGATAATCCACTTTGACTAAACTCGCCGCTGCACGCGCCTGCTCAAACGTCTCGGCTACGACCAATGCGACGGCCTGGTGATAGTGTTCGATGGTGTCGCCAGCCAACAGATTGGCAGTATTTTTATCGCCTTTGCCCAGTTTTCCCGCGTTTTTGGCTGTCACCACCGCTAATACGCCCGGCGCATTTTGCGCGGCCTGCACATCAATGGCGGTGATTTTCCCTTTGGCGATCGGCGCGCCAACCACATAGCCGTATGCCGCATCGGGGGCTTCGCGATGCCATTCGTAGGCGTAATGCGCCAGGCCGGAGGTTTTCAACGGTCCGTCGATACGATTGAGTGGCTGACCGATGACTTTGAGCTGATCAATCGGGTTATTGCCTGCGGGTTTTTCGAATTTCATCTGTTATCCCCTCGCTTCTGCCAATACGGAAGCGAGCGTTCGCTGCGCCAGAATGATCTTGAACTCGTTTTCAGCGGTGGGTTGTGCCGTGGCGAACAGCCGATCGCTCACCGCCTTAGCACCCTGAATCACCGCGTTATCCGCTTCTTCCAGCCGCCACGGCTGATGCGCCACGCCACCGAGCGCCACGCGACCGGAGTTATCCGGCTGAATAATGGCGGCGACAGAGACCAGCGCAAAGGCGTAGGACGCGCGATCGCGCACCTTGCGGTAAATGTGAGTGCCGCCCAGCGGGGCCGGCAGTGAAACTGCAACAATCAGCTCGCCGGGATCGAGTACGGTTTCCAGATGTGGCGTGTTGCCGGGCGCGCGATAGAATTCAGCAATGGGGATGTTGCGCTGACTGCCATCCGGGCTGACCGTTTCCACTACCGCATCCAGCAAACGCATTGCCACTGCCATATCGCTCGGATGGGTGGCGATACAGTCCTGGCTGGTACCGACCACCGCATGCTGGCGACTAAAGCCATCCAGCGCCGCGCAGCCGCTGCCGGGTAGACGTTTGTTGCACGGTTGGTTGGTGTCATAGAAGTAGGGGCAACGTGTGCGCTGCAGCAAATTTCCTGCGGTGGTCGCCTGATTACGCAGCTGGCCGGAAGCGCCAGCCACTAACGCGCGCGACAGCACGCCATAATCGCGGCGAACGCGCGCATCGGCCGCCAGATCGGTGTTACGCACCAGTGCGCCGATGCGTAATCCGCCATCCGCCGTGGCTTCGATTTTGTCCAGCTCAAGGCCATTCACATCAATAAGATGTGCGGGCGTTTCAATCTCCAGCTTCATCAGATCGAGTAGATTGGTGCCGCCAGCGATGAATTTGGCATTGGCATGTTGCTGGGCGCTGGTTGCGGCTTCAGCCGGGGTTTTTACCCGCTGGTAAGTGAAGGCTTTCATGATTCCAGGCCCTCCGCGTACTCTTCTATCGCCGCAAGAATGTTGGAATAGGCCCCGCAACGACAGATATTGCCACTCATGCGCTCGCGGATTTCATCCGCAGTGAGTTGCGGTGCGGAGACTAAATCGTGGGTGACGTGGCTGGGAATGCCCGCTTTGATCTCTTCCAGCACCGCCATCGAAGAACAGATCTGTCCTGGCGTGCAGTAGCCGCACTGGTAACCGTCATACTTAATGAACGCCGCCTGCAAGGGATGCAGCTGGTCAGGATTTCCCAAACCTTCAATAGTGGTGATTTCCGCATCCTGCTGCATCACGGCTAGCGTCAGGCACGAATTGATGCGACGACCGTTGACCATCACCGTACAGGCGCCGCATTGACCGTGATCGCAGCCTTTTTTGGTGCCGGTCAGATGCAGGTGCTCACGCAACGCATCCAGCAGCGTGGTGCGGGTATCGACATCTAATTGCTGCTGTATGCCGTTGACTTTGAAGCTAATTGGCATCATTGCAGGCGCGGGTGTTGTTAAGTGTTGGCTGCTCATGCCAAACCTCCAGTAAAAGGGTGAAATGTTGAGGTACAACTTATTTTTGTATGGTTTTAGAAGGGTAAGCATAGTCGGCATCTGCAAAAGCATTATCCGCAATCACTGAATGGGTTTATGAGCGGGAGTAATAAAAGCAGGTTAGGGCGGTTAAAAGGGAGTGAAAAGCCTATGACAAAATGCGGTCACGATTACATCGAGATAAATCCAACATATTGTGTTTTATCGGCCTCAAGTGGCTTTAACACCCAATATTTTGGATTTAAGTTTGTCTCAAACGAGCTGTTGTTCCAAAAAAGCGATGAACGCTCTTACCTTGGAATTTAGCGCCGAACGCTCGTTAACACAGGCATAAATATTCATCGGCAAGGCCGCAACGTCGCTTTTCTCTCCTTGATCTGAGTGGAACAAAGCTATGAGTTGGCCACGCTCAATCAACGGTTGAGCGATAAAACTCGCCAGCCGGGCGATGCCTCCACCGTTTTCGGCGATTTTCGCAATGATATCAATATCGTCACTGATGAACTCTGGATTGAGCTTTGCGTTCACCGGCTGGCCGTTGACCATAAACGTCCACGGAAGAAAGCGTCCATCTGTCGGATAGCGGAAAACCAAACAAGCGTGCTGGCTCAGCTCTTCAGGCGTTTTAGGAATGCCCGCGCGCGCCAGATAAATGGGTGCAGCGCAGAAAATAAAGGGTAGCGAGGCAATTTTACGGGCGATCAGTTGATCATTTAGTTGCGCCTCAATACGAATACTGACGTCGACGCCTTCTAAACGGTGATCAACATTGCGGTCGGTACTGATCAGTTCGATATCAATATCCGGGTAAGTTTGTTTAAAAGTGGGCATCAGCGGGGCAAGAACGTGTCTGCCAAAAGCAGCCGTGGTGGCGATGCAAAGTGGGCCCTGTGGTTTGGTTTCAATCGCCGCAGCCTGCGAGGCGAGGTCAATATCATGGGGAATATGGCGGACTTTTTCAAAGTAGCGTTTACCGCTCTCGGTTAACGTCATACTGCGGGTGGTTCGTGATAACAACCGTACGCCTAAATGTGTCTCCAGACGCGCAACGCTCTGGCTGACCGCCGCTGGACTCATTCCTTTCGCCCGCGCGGCTGCTGCAATACTTCCGTTCTCAACTACGCGGATAAAAGTGTTAATCAATCCCAGTAAGTCCATACATCCCTCAATGCGCGATTCGTTACTTATATTTAATAATGATTAAATCGGAAGGGGTCTACCCGCATCCTGATACGCTTGATAGGTTAGCGGCTGTTTTGCTTAAACTTACTGAATAGGATAGCGCTATGACAGCAGAAACCGAGAAAAACGCCGCAGGTATACGCCTGCCAAAGCACGTTTCACCTTACATCTTTGCGCTTTACATGGCGACCATCATGGCGTTTTTGATGAGTCTGGTCATTACCTTCGCCGAATTTGGTATCGGCCCGCATTATATGGAAAATGTGATGAATGCATATCAAGTTGCGATGCCAGCAGCTTTTGTTTGCATACTCGTGGTACGCCCGATTGTGGTCCGGTTAGTTGGGTTGACGGTGCACGCTCATTGAGGTAATTGCGAGTTGGTCGCCATGAATGGCGACCCTACAAGGAGGTGCAATGAACCCGGTGAAGTACCGGCAGCATCTGAAAATCTCAACATAACCAGTCCAACAAAATATCCGCATCTCCTAAACGGACATTACTACTTTGCCTCCTCAATCAAAAGGCGCATAATGTATATTATGTTAAATGGAGTATCTAAATGCGCACTAAAACATCACCTAATCCCGATATCAACCGTCACCCTTTCGAGTGACGCTTCTGATCAAACACCCGCGTTAAGACGGCTGGTAATAATCTCAAGGCCAATCTGCTGGCCGTATGAAAGCTCAAGCGTGTTGCCATCAGGATCGGCGAAAAATGCCCAATAACCTACAGGTGCTGATGATTGCTGCGCGGGTCGGCGCAACACGCCTTCGCGTTCTGCCAAAATAACTTTGGCATCAATCTCTTCTTTGCTGTCACACGCAACGCCAATGTGACCAAATGGACCCAAAGGCGTATCCACAGTGGTTTGAGATTGCACCAGCACCAGTGCAAACGGACGCGTCAAATCAGAAAGCCATGCGACTTTTTGCGCTTCTGCAATGCCTGGTTCACGCTCATGAATCACCTGCATCCCTGCGTAACGTTGATAGAAGTCGATGCTGCGTTCTAAATCTCTCACTTGCAGCGCTATGTGGCTAAAACCAATATCGTGCTGTTTCATATTCCATTCCTGTGAAATAACCAGAACTGGAATATGTCATAAATTGTTGATGGCACTTGTTCACGAATGCCTAAATATGCAGCTCATACACCACGCAAGGCACATCGTAATGTTGTTCAATCGCTTTGTATGTCATGCCCAGCCGCTGCATCACTTTTTGCGAAGCGGCATTATCAGGATCGGCTACCGCGACCAGATATTTAACGCCGACATGTTCAACCGCAAACTTAACCATCGCCTGCGCTGCTTCTGTGGCAAAACCTTTACCGTGATAATTGGCATTTAAACGCCAGCCAATTTCCAATGGCGCACCATCCTGATTGGCTAAATGCTGCAGGCAGCACGCACCAACGATTTCGCCAAACTCTTTTTCCCGCATCGCCCACCAGGAAAAACCATATTGCTGCCAGCGCGATTGAACGCGTTCAATATTCGCCAGGGTTTCTTCGGGCGTTTTAACCACGCCATTACTGATATAACGCATAATTTCCGGGTCGTTTTCCATCGCCCGCAATCCGTCAAAATGCGCGAGTTCAAAGGGTTCCAGCCGCAGTCGGGTTGTTTCTAATTCCATTATTCCTCCGCTTTATGAAGAGCCTGCACCAGCGTCATCGCATACGGTGACGCTTCAGAAATATCCAGCTGCTGCTCCAGCTCAATAAGATGATCGCGCATCAGTTGCTGCGCTTTAGCGGTATTGCCGACGCTCAGTTCATCAATGATGTGCTGATGCTCGTCGCACTGGCAAACCGGCATCTCGTTGCGCTGATACAACATCACAATTAACGAACTTAACACCATCAAATTATTGAGAATATCTTCCAGCACTTTGTTGTCGGCAATTTTGCCTAACAGTAGATGAAAGGCGCCAAGCTGATACACCACGCGTTGCCGTTCCTGGCTATGAATCGCTTCATGTTCTTCTTTTTGTTGCTGCTGCAATTGCACGGCAAACGCCGTCATTTTTTGCGGTGTAATGCAGGCAATTATGGCCGATTCAATGGCATGGCGAGCCGTGAAGATCTCACGCGCGGTGGTGGCTGACGGCTGCGCAACAATCGCGCCGACATTGGGTTCGATGGTGACGATATGATGTAGCGCCATACGCTGCAGTGCCGCCTGCACATGGTTGCGATTGGCCTTCAGCGCATCGACAATCTGCGCCTCAATTAAGCGCGTACCGGGGCGCAACTTGTGCTGGGCAATCGCCATGGTCAGCGACTCATAGATGCGAGCGATCTCTTTTTGTCTGGGGGTTTGCTTCGCGCCCATACTCAATCCTGTATCGGTCATAATAGTCCCCCGAAATATACATCATTTATGCGCGGTAAACCTGCTGGCCATGGAAGTAACTGGCTGAAATTGCAGGCTGACGCGCCACCACTTCGGCGGAACAACTGGCGTCAATTAGGATAAAATCAGCCGCGTCGCCAGCCAGCGGCCAGATGCGCGCGCCCTGCTCATCCAGCGGCAAAATATCGCCGGTGGCAATCGCTAACGCCCTGTTCAGCGAAAATTCGCTGCCGCGTCCATACAGCTGCGCCCACAAATTGGCTTTCTCCAGCATGCTGCCGGTGCCGAAGGGTGACCAGTGATCGATGACGCTGTCGGTGCCGGTCATCAGCTTTACGCCGCACTGTTTTAGCAGCGGAAGCGGCATCACATTTTTCCCCAGCGGCAAACCAGACGCCAGGCTTACGCCCAGCGCGGCCATGCGTTCACCTAGCCCCTGCACCTCAACATCACTGATTTGCGCCAGACAGTAAGCGTGGCTGAGTGTCACTCGGCCTTGCAGTTCAGGCGCGTGTTCCAGCGCGTTCAGCAGATAATCAATACAGGCAATGCCGCTGCTGGTGTCTTCATGCAGATGGATATCCACGCCGGTGCCACTCTCATGCGCCAGACTCAGCATGGTGTCGAGTGAACGCGCCATATCGCCATCAACCTTCGAAGGATCGAGTCCACCGGTCCACTGGCAGCCGAGCGCCAGCGCCTCGCGCATCAGTGAAGTAACGCCAGAACGCAGTAAACCGTGCTGCGGAAACGCCACGATTTCGCACGCTATCTGCCCGTCAAACGCGTCTAAGGCCTGCAACAGATGTTCCAGGCTACGCAGCCCACTGACCGGATCGATATTGCAATGGCTGCGAATCACCGTTGTGCCTTTACTCAATAGCAAGGCGATCAACTGCTGCGCATGCTCGACCGAATCGGCAAGCAGCGTCGGCAACAGCTGCTGTTCCAGCGCGATCATCTGGAAAATATCCTGCTCGTTATTCGGTTTCGCCGCTCGCCATGCGCGGCCGTAAAAGGTTTTATCGAGATGTATATGCATATCGCGCAACGTTGGCAGCATCAGCATGCCGCCAGCATCACGCTGTGGCAGCGCGCTTTGCACCTCTCTCTGCCCGTGAATCGCCACTATCCGCCCGTCTTTGATTTCTATGGTGAAGAGATCGCATTGGGTGCCCTGAATATGGCCGTTAATTTCGATAAACCCGGTTTCAAGCCTGACGTTGGTGAGCAAATAGTGATCAGTCATGGTTTTAGTCTCTGTTCAGGCGAGGAAATGAAGAAGACACGATCTCCTTAACCGGCGGATGCCCAACGGTTCGTTCGGGGTAAGTCGAGATAATGTGCGAAAACACCTGTTGCGATGCGGCATGTAACGCTGCTGCACTTTGCCCGCTGTTGACCAGTTCGCGATCCCACACCACTTTGTGTCCAGCCACAATCACGCCGGTGACATCGCGGCCATTGCCATTCAAAACCAGCGTGGTAATCGGGTCGAACACTTGTCCCAGCGCGGGTTGATCAAGATTAACCATCATCATATCGGCCTGACATCCAGCAGCGAGTCGGCCAAGATCATCGCGTCCCAACGCTTGTGCGCCGCCCAGGGTTGCCATGCGGTAATAATCGGCGGCGCTGGCCGCTGAGATATCGCCGGTGACCACGCGCGTCAGCACTACGCCCATCTGCATATTGGCAAACATATCAGCGGGAAACGTATCGGTGCCAAGCGCCAGATTAACGCCAGCGGCTTTAAGCGCTGGATAATGTTCGAGATATTTGCCGTGGCGACCGGATACCAGCGGACAAGCCACCACCGAAGCGCCCGACTGCGCCAGTCGCGCGATATCTTCTGTTACACGCGCCGCATCGGCGTTCAATCCACCGAGAAACTGGCCGTGTGGCAACAGCATGTGGCGGTTGAGCAAACCGTTGTCGGCCAGCACTTGCAGCGAACTGCGGCCTTGATAGCGACGGGCGATTTCCCGCACTTCCAGCTCGCTCTGGCAACAATGCAGCCGCGTTGGACAGGCGAGTGATGTGACAATGTCACCTAAATCTTTCAGCCAAACGGCATCGCCACCCTCGATACGGTCGGGAGCCAGCATGCCGCTCAGGGTAGAAACGCCGCGCTGCTTAAGACGCTGATAGAACTTCACCGCATCGTCCAACCCCTTTTTCGCGCGATCGCGGTTGCCGATCCATGAAAATTGTCCCTGTTCATCGCTGGCGTAGTAGCCCGCCATAAAAGCCGGTCCCAGCCATGCTCGCGCGCCTAATGATTCGGCCACATCTGCGGCATACAGGTATTCATCAACATCTTCGGCCCATTCGCGATAGAGAATCGAGGTGATGGGCGCAAAGCTGGTGATGCCGTTAAGCAGCAAATGGCTGTAGGCATAATGCTTGGCGAAGTTAAGCTGCTCGCGGCTGTAAAGGTCGCGGCGCTGCCAGTCGGCGGCGACAATGCGCCCTTTTTTCCAGCCGGGTTGATTGTCGAAGGCCAGCACGGTGGTATCGAGATCCCCAAGCGCATCAAGGTCAATAAATCCCGGTCCCACCAGACAATTCCCGGCGTTGATCTCTTCATCCACCTCGCCGGGATAATCAAAACCTACAAACAGAATGCGTTCGCCCTGCCACACCACTTCGCCATCCGCCAGCAGGCAGTGATCGCCATCGCGATAGCCCACTACCCACGCGGCGCGCAGTCGGGTTACTTTTTCGCTCATCAGAACAAGCACTCCCCGTCAGCGGCGACCAGTTTGCCGCCTTTGAATACCTTACGGTCGCGCGGCAACTCCACCAGCGCTTCCACCATGCTGCGGCCGGGAATCAACACCAAATCGGCGCGATTACCAGGCTGCAAACCATAATTGTCCAGCGCCATCACGCGTGCGCCGCCAAAAGTAATGGTGTGCGCCGCGCGCATAATCTCGCGATCCTGACGCCAGCGATAGCGCAATCCCATGGTGACCGCGCGTTGCAGCATATCGCCGCTGCCGTAAGGGCTCCAGGTATCGCGCACGCCGTCATTACCAGCGCAAAACGCCACGCCAGCATCGGTGAGCAATTCATAAGGTGGAACCGCGATATCCGCCGGCGCGGTTGTTGCAACCGACATTCCCAGCTCCGCCATCTCTTCGGCAAACTGCTGTTGGCGCGCCGGTTCGACCATGCCGAGACAGAAGCCGTGGCTGAGCGTGACGCGATCGTGCATCTGATAGCGGCGGGTAAAATCAATCAGCAGCTCGAGGCTAAACGCGCCAAGCTCGCCGCGTTCGTGCAGATGAATATCGACTTTTTTGCCGTGACGAACCGCCAGCTCGAAGATGATCTGCAGATGGCGTACCGGATCTTTATCGTATGAACAGGGATCTAAACCGCCCACCAGCTCGGCACCCATGTCTAGCGCGCGATCCAACAGCGCTTCGGTGCCGGGACTTTGCAGGATGCCGCTTTGCGGAAACGCCACAATTTCGATATCCACCTGACCGGCTAGCCGACGGCGTGTTTCCAGCACGCCTTCCAGATTCGCCAGGCCGATTTCGTTATCAATATCAACATGGGTGCGAATAAATGAGGTACCTGCCGCGATGGCGCGACGCGTGATACGTTCTGACTGCAACTGCGGATCGGGCTGCTGCTCGCGGCGATAGTCGCGTTCATTGGCGATGATCGCGGCCAGATTGCGTGGCACTTCGTTGCGATACC
>NZ_DAMBSA010000147.1:0-9995 GCF_032054795.1 Pantoea sp. CTOTU49201 | reverse complement strand
CGCGTCCGGTTTTCAGGCGGCGGGCCGCATCGTTGGGGCGATAACCGCGCGCTTGCGCTTCGTCTTCAATGCGTTTACGCGTGACGGCCGCTACATCGTCATAGCCATTTAGCGCCCGGCTCACGGTAGTAACAGAGAGGCCAAGGGTTGCGGCGATGGCTTTCAGTGACATGATAGCGTCCCATTGATCAATTTTTGATCACGCTAGCATAAAGGAAAAGGCGGCTCTATCAGTTACGAATTTTTTAGCTTTTTCTGACAAAGATGGCGTCAAAAGTGGCTTAAAAGTGTGATAAAAGCCGACCTGCTCACGCAGATCGGCTCTACTTTTAGCTCAGCGGGCTGAGGGTGATCTCAACGCGACGGTTCTGTGCTTTACCGTCTTCGGTGCTGTTGCTGGCGACCGGATTATCCGGGCCTAAACCCTGCGTGCGCAGACGATTTTGCGCCACGCCCTGCAAAATCAGACCGCTGGCGACGCTGTCAGCACGCTGCTGTGACAGACGCATATTCAGCGCGCGCGTGCCGGTGCTGTCGGTGTAGCCCACCACATTCACGGCGGTTTTTGGATACTCTTTCAGCACCATCGCAACGCCGGTCAGGGTGTTGGCGCCCGCCGGTTTCAGGTTGCTGCTGTTGGAATCAAAGGTGACGTTATTCGGCATGTTGAGCACGATGTTGTCGCCCTGACGCGTCACGCTGACGCCGGTGCCGCGCATTTTGTCGCGCAGTTTCGCTTCCTGCACATCCATGTAATAACCCGCGCCGCCGCCCAGTGCCGCACCGGATGCCGCGCCAATCAGCGCGCCTTTACCGCGATCTTTCTTCGACGACGACAGCACGCCCACGCCCGCGCCTAACACCGCGCCTAAGCCGGCACCGATGCCCGATTTGCCCGCCTGCGATTCGCCGGTATACGGATTGGTGGTACAACCCGACAGCGCCAGGCTGCCGCTCAATAACAAGGTCAGCGCCAAAATACGCTTATTCATGAAAAATCCCTCACAGATTTAAACGGGGAAAAGCCCCAAAACGGCACTATTATGCCGTTCAATTATGGGGAAATGCGTGAGGGTCAGTCTTAATTTGTAAACTTTTGCTTTAAAGATTATCAGGATGGCAGAAACAGCTGGTTTGATGATCGTTAATTAAGCCGCAGGCCTGTAGAAATGAGTGGCAGGTTGTGGGTCCGACGAATTTAAAACCACGCTTCTTAAGCGCTTTCGACAGCGCAATGGCGGGCTCGGAAGTGGTTGGCGCGTCTTTGTAATTCGCGTAACGGTGCAAAATCGGCGTATGGTCGACAAAAGACCAGATAAAGCGCGAAAAGACCTCTCCGGTGGCTTCCAGCGCCAGCAATGCGCGCGCATTGTTGATGATCGCTTCCAGCTTGCCGCGATGGCGAATCAGTCCCGCATTTTGCATCAGACGTTCCATGTCGCTTTCATCCATCAACGCCACGGCATCAGGATCGAATTCATGGAATGCGCGGCGGTAATTTTCGCGTTTTTTCAGCACGGTGATCCATGAAAGCCCCGCCTGCTGGCCTTCCAGACAGACCATTTCAAATAAGACTCGCTTATCGGTCTGCGGCACGCCCCACTCTTTATCGTGGTACGCCAGATACAGTGGATCCTCAGTTACCCAGCCACAACGTTGCATTGCATCACTCCCTTAGCATATGAAATAGCGATAGTTCCCTTGACGTATGGCAAATTCGATTAATAGTTATACAACGGGCGCCGATATAGATCTTATAAAACCTAAACGCCCATCTCTTCCCGGCTCGTCAGGAGTCCTTCATGTTGCAGAAAAGTCAGCGGACAGGCCAGCACAAAATTGCGCTGGCTTTTAGCGGTTGGTGGCTATTATTTCTGGCCGGGAATGCCTATGCCTTTGATCAGTCGAGCCAGAATAGCGCGCCCGATTACAACGCAATACTTGCTGAAAAAATTTCCAGTAATCATCTAATGTTGACAGAAAATCCCGATGCCAACCTGTTTGACGCCGCGCTGAATTCGCCGAACGACTACGCGATGGTGATGCACAGTGAAACCGCCAGCGTTGGCGCCGCGCCCTTTGTGAATCGCTATTCGGCCGGTTGGTCGATGCCGATGAGTGAAGCGGTGAGCACCGGGCCGGTGGCGCAGTTTGCAGTGGATGATTCCACCTTGAGCTGCCCGAAGTGTGAATACGTGGATAGCAATAATGCCGAGCATATTGCTTCCCTCGGCTGGCGCGTGGATTCCACCTTTGGCTGGATATCGCCGTGGGCGCAGGTGAGCTACAGCCATCTGGTGAATGAGGAGCTGCCTTCACCCACCCGTGAACACGCTGATGACATAAATGGCCGGGAAAACAATTGGGTGGATGTCAGCGTCGGCGCCAATATGCCGCTCGGGCAAAATATGGCGGCCTTTGCTTCCTTTGCGCAAACCGGTGCGGTGAGCAGCGGCGAGCAGTTCATCTACAGTCTTGGCGTCAGCGCCAGCTTCTAAATCGCGCGCGATCCGCCGCGCTAAAACAGTTACACTGAGCGTATTACGTCGGGCTGAATTTACCGCCCGGCGCACCATGCTGGTTAACGTCAGGTTTCTTCATGTCAGTCAAAATCTTATCTTCAACGTTGGTGGGGCTGGATGGCTTCTGCCATGACCCGCTCGCCGTGCTGCAGCAGGCCGATAACGGCACGCTGGCGGTGCTGCATAACAATACGCCGGCGTTTTATGCGCTTACGCCGCAGCGTCTGGCGCAGCTGCTGGCACTGGAAGCCGCCGCGCAGCAGCCCAATGATGTCACGCTGGATGAGAGCCTGTTTCAGACCGATAGCGCGCCTATCGCTACACCGGTTGGCAAGTTCGCGATGTATGAAGGTTGGCAGCCGGACAGCGATTTTCAGCGTCAGGCCGCAATCTGGGGCGTGGCGTTGAGTGAAGCTGTTACTGCCGCCGAGCTGGCCACATTTGTGGCGTACTGGCAGGCGGAAGGCCGTTTGTTCCATCATGTGCAGTGGCAGCAGAAGTTAGCGCGCAGCGTGCAGATGAATCGCGCCGCCAATGGCGGGCAGCCAAAGCGCGATCTCACGCAAATCAGCAATACTGATTACGATATTCCCGATGGATTCCGAGGTGAGTAATGAAAACGCCGAACGATCTTTTTAGCCGCCTGAAAAAGATGATGCCGTCCGAAGTGCAGCCGAAATTCAAAAACGGCGCGGAGCTGCTGGCCTGGAATCAGGAGCAGGGCCGTTTGCGCTCGGAAGCGATTGTGCGGGAAAACCGCGCGATGAAAATGCAGCGCATCATGGGGCGCTCGGGCATCCGCGAGCTGCACATGAACTGCTCGTTCGACAACTATCGCGTGGAAAATGATGGGCAGCGTAAAGCGCTGGCGATGGCGCGCGAATACGCCGCCGGATTTGAAAATAGCATCTCCAGCTTTGTTTTCTCCGGTCGTCCCGGCACCGGTAAAAACCACCTTGCAGCGGCGATTGGTAACGATCTGATCATTCGCGGTAAAAGCGTGCTGATTGTCACCGTCGCCGATTTGATGTCGAGCATGAAGGGCACTTTCAGCGGTGGCAGCGATTTAACCGAAGAACGCCTGCTGCACGATCTCAGCCATGTGGATCTGCTGGTGATCGATGAGATCGGTATGCAGAGCGAATCGCGCTATGAAAAAGTGATCATCAATCAGATTGTCGATCGCCGCTCATCGTCGAAACGCCCAACCGGCATGTTATCGAACCTCGATCCGGCGGGCATGAATTCGCTGCTGGGTGAACGCGTGATGGATCGTATGCGCCTCGGCAACAGCTTGTGGGTGCGCTTTGACTGGGAAAGTTATCGCAGCCGTGTGCGCGGTGATGAGTATTGAGGAGTGCTATGAAAGCAGCCGGTAAAGGTCCAGCACTACTTCGTCTGAACAACCTGAAGCGGGTGATGACGCAACTGCGTACCACTCGCATCACCTCTCGCCAGGATTTGGCATTAGCGCTCGAGCTGAGCAAAAACACCGTTTCACTGATTGTCGATGATTTGCTGGAAGCCGGGCTGATCAATGAGCTCGGCCCGGTTAGCGTCGCTTCTGCGGGCCGCCCTAAAATCGAAATCTCGCTGCGCGCGGAAAAGCTGAAAAGCGCCGGCATCATGGTGGAGCGTCAGGCGATTCACTGGCGCGTGTGCGATTACTACTCGCAGGTGATTGCCGAGCAAACCTGGCGCACGGAAACCAGCGATCCCGAGCAATTGCTGCATGAGCTGGTGGAAGTGTGTCAGACCTTGCACGCGGCGCATCCCGAGCTGCTCGGCGTGGCGATTGGCTTCCCCGGCATCATCGATCCCCATCGTGGCTGGGTGCATTTTTCCGCCCATCTTGGCTGGCAGAATGTGGATGTAATGACCATTCTCAGCCACGAGATGCCGCTGCCGCTGCGCATCATGAATAATGTTAAAGCCGCCGCGCTGCTTTCGGTGCAGCAACTCGAACTGAATAAGTCGCAAAGCCATTTCTATCTGCGTATCTCAGAAGGATTAGGCGGCGCGCTGGTGGAACAGGGCGAAGTGTTTACCGGCAGCAGCTGGACGGCGGGCGAGATCGGCCATCTTACGGTGCAACCCAACGGCGAACGTTGTAGCTGCGGACGCTTAGGTTGTCTTGAAACGCTGGTGAGCAAACCGGCCATTCAGCAGCAGCTGGCAAAACGCAAACCGGGCTTGCGTTGGCAGAATGGCGATAGCGAGCCGGAAATCCTGCAAGAGGTGATGACGCAGGCGGGCACCCATTTGGGCAACGCGGTGAGTCAGGTGATGCAGCTGGTGAATCCGGCCAGCATCATTATTGATGGGCCGTGGAATGCGCAGCCGGCGTTTGTGCAGGCGGTGCAACAGGCGGCGCAGGCCGGTACGCTGGCCTTTACCTTTGCCCACACCGCGCTGCATTTTCTGCCGCTGCGTATTGATCCGGCCAACGGCTTAGCGCTGGCGGTGATTGAGCAGTACGAACGCCCCAGCCAATAGGGCGCCATCAATGATCTCGTAGGGTCGCCATTTATGTCGACCAAATGCTTTAATGCCTCGGAATATCAAACGACTCGCTCGCTTTCGCGGTGGATGTCGTCTCCGGCAGATCTGCTTCGACGTTAAATTTACGCAGCACCAATGCATGAATCTTCTCAAGCGACACGCCGGCGGTTTCTGGCAGATAGCGGAAGGTGAAGAAGTACATCCCCAGCGAGAAAATCGCGAACAGCAACAGCGGGAAGCCACCGTGGAACATATCCAGCAGCATCGGGCTGCTGTTCATGATCGGGAAGGTGCTGCTGATAACAAAGTTGGCCATCGACATCGCGCAGATGGAAATCCCCACGCAAATCGAACGAATCTCGGTTGGGAACACTTCGCCCAGCACCGTCCAGACGATCTGGCCCCACGTCATACCGAAGAAAATCATGTACGCGAACAGGCCAATCACCGCCAGCATGCCCGGCAAGTGGTAATAGAAGGCGATGAACGAGTAGGTCAGGCACACGCAGGAAGTGATGGCACCCAGCAGCAGCAGCTTACGACGGCCGACTTTATCGATCAGCATCATCCCCGCCAGCACGCCAATGAACTGACAAATCGACAGCCAGAAGGTTTGCAGCAGCGCTGAGTCCGTGCTGCCCGCGACGTTTTTCAGCAAGGTTGGCCCAAAGTACTGAATCACGTTGATGCCGCTGATCTGGTTACCCACCGCCAAACCGATACCGACAATCAGCAATGGAATGGTGGTTTTATCCAGACGCAGACGCGATTTGTGTTGCTGCGCGGTGTTATCAGAAAACGAATGTTTGATTTCGTTGAACACGCTCTCGGCATGCTCGCGGTTAGAGATTTTGGTCAGCGTATCCAGCGCTTCATCGTACTTGCCTTTCAGCACGTTCCAGCGCGGCGATTCCGGGATAAAGGCGATGAACAGGATAAACAGCGCGCACGGCACCAGCGCCGTGGCGAGGATGTAGCGCCAGCCCATATTGATCATCACGTCAGGCAAGGTGGATTTGGTGATGAAGTAGTTGGTCAGCAACACCACCGATTGTCCGCCGACGCAGCAAACCGCATACAGCGCGGTGGTACGGCCACGAAACTTGGAAGGCGACAGCTCCGCCAGATAGATAGGCGAAATCACCGACGCCAGACCAATTGCCAATCCGCCAATCATGCGGAAGATGACGAACACGGTGAAGTTATGTGCCAGCGCCGTCCCGATCACCGAAACGGTAAACAGCAGGGCGGTGATGGCGAGGGATTTTTTGCGGCCCAGTTTGTCGCTGAGGCGTGGTGCCATAAAGCAGCCGATCAAACTGCCGAGAAGGATATTGGAAACGGCCCAGCCGGTTTCAGCGGGCGATAACTGGAAATATTCACTTAAGGGTTCGATTGCACCGGAGATAATCGAAGAGTCATATCCCATCAGCAGACCGCCGAATGCCGCGACAGTACAGCAGAGAATGACATACTTCATGTTGTAGCGTTTTTGCCTGGTATCCATTGTTATAGCCCCTTGTCTCTACGGCCTGAACGTTGCTTGTTCAGAAAGAGGGTGGTGTAGGTTTAGATGTTCAACTTTTATTCACGCGAGGTCTTCGTGTTGGAATATATGTTCTAAATGATGGTTTTTGGATCATTTTTTCCGAAAAGTGTGAAGAGGGTTGCGAAAATTGCTGAATAAGTCGTCAGGGACATGTTTATAGCCTAATGAAATGATAGGTTTTTCATCAATTCACTTTGTATGGACATTGCAAAGTTTGCTTTTTATTGGAATTTTCATTCTGTTATGCACGCTGATTTGTCGATTTTATTTCACCCGACTGAGCGCACGGGCGCGTTTCATTTTTTAACAGGCAACGGGCATAATACGTTGATTCTCAGCCCCTCTTTGCGGACGCCGTAATGAAAACGCAGCGCATCACTCTGGACGATATTGCTACCCTGGCGGGCGTCACCAAAATGACGGTAAGTCGCTATCTGCGCACGCCAGAAAAGGTCAAAACGGAAACGGCGGAGAAGATCGCCAGCGTGATTGCCGAAATTGGCTACGTCGCGGATACCGATAATGTCGCGGCGACTAAACAGAACCCACCGCGCATTGGCGTGTTGATTCCTTCTTTTAATAATCAAATCTTTGCCGATCTGCTGGCGGGCATTGAATCGGTGACCAGCGCGCAGGGTTATCAAACGCTGGTGGTCAATTACGACTACAACGCCCAGCGTGAAGAGGAGCAGATCGCCACGGTTTTAGCCTTTAACATCAAAGGGCTGATACTGACCGAATCAGTGCACACCGTACGCGCGGAAAAATACCTTAACGCTGCCAACATTCCGGTGGCAGAAGTGATGGGATTGACCGAAGCGCGCGGGCGCATCAATGTTGGCTTCGATAACTATCGCGCCGGCTACGATATGACGGCGATGTTGCTGGCCAGCGGCAAACAGCGCGTTATCTACTTTGGTTCGATGTCCGATCGTCGTGATGAACAACGTTACGCCGGTTATCGCGATGCGGTTGAAGCGGCGGGATTACCTGCAGGGCGAATTGTGCCAAACAAGGTTTCATCGGTATCGATTGGTACCGGCATGATGACGCTGGCGCGCCAGCTCTATCCGGAGATGGATGCGATTCTCTGTACCAATGATGATCTGGCGGTCGGCGTGCTGCAGGAGTGCCAGGCAGCGCGCATTGCTGTGCCACAAGCGATGGCGATTGCCGGTTTCCACGGGCTGGAAATCGGCCAGGCAACCACGCCACGCTTAGCCAGCGTGATCACGCCGCGCTTTGAGATGGGAAAAGTGGCGACGGAGATCATCCTGAAAAAAATCAACCAGCAGCCCACCATCGAGCAGGTCGACCTGCATTATCGCCTCTCAATGGGTGCGACTATTTAATTCACTGCGCATAGCGCAGATGAAGCAGCGGAAAAGGATTTCCCTGTCCATCTAGTGGCGAGCGTCCCGTGATGACAAATCCCTGATTGTGATAGAAACCTAGCGCCTGCGGATTCTGCTCGTTCACATCCAGTTCGCTGACATTCAGTTGTTCGATGGCGTAGCGCAGCAGCTGTTTGCCTATGCCCAGACCAAACACTTGCGGCGCGACAAACAACATCTCCAGCCGATTTTCCGCCACGCCGAGAAAACCGACAATGCTCTGCTCTTCATCGCGATAAATACGCAGCTCAACCATCGGCAAATATTGCTCGCGCACCAGCGGGCGCAGAGCGCGGATATCCGCATCTTGCAGGAAATGATGCGTCGCCCGCACCGACGCTTCCCACACCGTGGTTATCGCCTCGAAATCGCTCTCCTGCACGGGGTAAATTCCTTTCATTGCGTTCTCCATTCTCTTTATCAGCAGGGATGATGAAATATTCGGCCTGAATGATAAAGCGTCAAATTGGCGAGTTATCGTTATTTATTGGCTTTTGAGCATCACATAGCCAGCTAACGTCTTCTTATAATGCTTGTCAGTTAATCGCTGAAAACCGAAATTTCAGAGCGCACTGATCGTAGCGGCGTAATTCATTGCGCGATAAATCGCGCCGCTACGGGATGTGCGACGATTTATCGTTATCACTGTTTTCATTTCGACATCAGGAGGAAAGATGGATATGCACGCCGCCTTTATGCAGCAACTGATGCTCTGGATTGAGGACAATATTGAGCAGAAACTCATTCTGGAAACCGTAGCACGTCGCGCCGGGTATTCGCAGTGGCATCTGCAGCGCCTGTTTCGCAGTTACACCGGCGTGGCGCTTGGCACCTACATTCGCGAGCGCAAGTTAACGGCATCAGTGATCGCGCTGTTGAACAGCAACACGCCGCTGATGGATATCGCCATTAAATATGGCTTCGACTCGCAGCAAACTTATTGCCGCACCTTCCGCCGCATGTTCGATCTACCGCCCGGCGCGTTCCGCCGTAAATATCAGCACACTTTGCCGGAGATTGATGGACCTGCTAGCTTGCTGTTTTTGCATCCGCAGAGTCGGCTGGCGGCGTAAAGTATTTACCGGGCGTTGAACCAAACGCGCTGCGAAAAGCGCTGATATAGCTGCTAACGCTATCGAATCCGACCTGCCACGCCACTTGCTGCACACTTTTGCCCGCCGCCAATCCTTCCAGTGATTTGAGTAAACGTGAAACCTGGCGGTAGCGCGTTATACTCATGCCGACCGCGCTGGCCCAATGACGGCTCAAACTGCGTGGGCTGAGTCCCGCCCAGCGCGCCAGTTCTGGCCCGGTGCGCGTATCGGAGGGATCGTCCATTAACAGGCGTGCAATCTGCAGCAAGCGCGTTTCCGTCGGCAGCGGTAACGTCAGCGGATGTTCGGTCGATTCATATAACTCATCCAGAAACACCTCGCTCAGGCGATTGTAGCGCGCGCTGCCCCAGTGATCGGGCGACAAGGTTGCCAGCCTTTCCGCCAGCGGCTCTAACACCGACGGGCAGGAGAGCAGGACCGGATGATCTGGCAACGGCGCGGCTAGCGTGTCGTCAACCAATACCGTCCAGCCAAGCACCGGGCCCGGCCCAATGATCGCATGTTCAAAGTAGGGCGGAATCCAGCCCACCAGTCGCGGCGGATTGGCGAAAATACCGGACGGCGTTTTCACCGTCATCAATCCCTGTTTCAAACAGAAGAGCTGCCCGGCGGCGTGGCGATGAGTGAAGGTTTCACGGTCCAGCTGCTTCGCTAACGCCGCGGCAATCACTTTCGGCGCATCCGGCTCCAGCAGGCGCTGACGCAGCTCAGCCTGGCGCGGATTGCCGGAAAAAGTCAGAGTATCGGTTGGATGGATTAACATGCCAGGCTCCACAATGCGATGAAGGAGCAAAGTGGCGGAGATTGGTGGGGAAGTAAAGCGTGGGTGTGTATGAGTTAAGGTGCGAAAGCGGGAGGAGGCTCAGCGGCGATCATTTCGATTTCTTAGGGCTTGGTTGCCACTGCAGCAAAC
>NZ_DAMBSA010000146.1:0-10144 GCF_032054795.1 Pantoea sp. CTOTU49201 | reverse complement strand
CAAAGGTCGCCATAAATGGCGACCCTACGAAAATCTCGACAATCGCGTGTAGGGCCGCCATTCATTGCGACCGCTGAAAATGCTGGAAGCGCATTACGCGCACCCAGCATTTTCATTAGAAACGATAAGTCGCCGAGACTGAGAAGTTACGTGGCTCGCCGTACACGATGCCGCCGCTACCGACGTTGGAGTCGTACTCTTTGTCAAACAGGTTGTTGATGTTGGCCTGCAGCGAGACATTTTTAGTGACATCGTAACGTGCGAACAGATCAACCAGCGAGTAGCTGCCCTGGCGTGCGCGCCAGGTGCCATTGCCTTCAGGACCGGTAATATCGGTGTAAGTCTTCGACTGCCAGGTTACGCCACCGCCCAAGGTTAACTCATCCAGCATTGGCAAACGATAGCTGGTAAACAAGTTGAAGGAGGTGCGCGGCAGCTGAGAATTGTAATTCTCGCCTTCGCGATCTTCCGCCACATAACTGGTGCCACCAAAGGTCATCTGCCAGTTATCAGTCAGCGCGCCGTTCACTTCGAACTCTACGCCACGGCTGACAACGCCATTTTTACCTTCGTAGACGGTAATATTGTTGATCGTCTCGCCGGTCGCTTCGCCAACGTTATCCAGTTCGGTGCGGAACACAGAAATAGACGTGGTCAGGCGGCTGTTAAACCAGTCTGATTTCACACCCGCTTCGTAGTTCTTGCCAATCACCGGCGCCAGGAAGGCTCCAGATGCATCCTGATAATCCTGCGGCTGGAACACCGAGGTGTAACTGGCATAGGCGGACCAGTTGTCGTAGAAGTCCCAAATCACACCACCGTACGGCGTGATGTTGTTCTTCTCCATCTCTTCGGTCAGCGTTTGACGATTCCAGTTGGTGTAGCGTGCGCCCAGAATTACATGCAGCGGATCGGCCAGCGAGATGCGCGTTGCCAGATAGGCAGATTTTTGACGCACCAACTGCGTATCCGAAGCCGGTTCACGCGGGTTCCAGTCGGATTCCGGGAAATTACCGTTGTAATCGTAGAAGTTGCCCAGCTGCGCCGGGGAGATGTTGGTCCAGGCGCTGTAATATTTGTTGTCCTGACGGCTGTAATTCACGCCGAACATCAGCTCATGCTGACGGCCAAACATTTCGTAAGGACCGCTGGCGAAGGCATCCACCGCATCCACTTTACGCTTGCCGGTGTTGTAGCCGGTGCCGCCAACCGCGTCATAGTTGTAAAACGCCGGATACTGATTGACCGCAATGCCGGTGTCTTTATTGATATAGCCATCGATATACAGCTGCTTACTGTCGAGGAACATCTCATTGTGCGTGCCGTTAAGCGTGACGTTCCAGCCGTTATCAAAGTTCTGCTGCAGGTTAACAAAGACTTTTTTGTTTTCTTTGTTGTTGTAAGCCCAATCTGGCGCGGTGTTGTAACCACGACGAAGCTTGACTTGTGAACCGTCGGTGTACCAGCGCGGAGAACCGCCCCACATGGTTGAATCGGTATTGACCTGCGAGAACTCATAGCCAACGGATAATTTGGTGGAATCAGTCAGGTCGGCATCAACCACGCCATAGACGAATTTTTTATCTGCGCCGTAGCGTTCAATAAAGCTGTTTCTGTCTTCATAACCTGCTACCAGGCGACCACGCACATTACCTTCGGCGGACAGCGGCGCAGAGAGATCGGCAACATAACGCTGTTTGTTCCAGCTGCCATAGCTGGCTGACACGCTGCCGGTAAACTCTTTGCTATCGGCGTGCTTGCGCACCATGTTGATCGAAGCAGATGGATTGCCTGGGCCCGTCAGCAAGCCGGTAGCACCGCGCACCACTTCTACGCGCTCATACAGCGCCATATCACTCTGCGCATCGCCAAGGTTCCAGCGTGAGGCGAAGGCGGTGGGAATGCCATCGGTCATATAGTTGTCGATCAGAAAACCGCGCGAATAGTAGTTGGTACGATCCATATCGCCCGAGACGCCGTGAATGCCGGTGGTGTTTGCCAGCACATCGTTCAGCGATTGCAGCTGCTGGTCTTCCATACGCTGCTTGCTGACGATCGAAACCGATTGCGGAATATCGCGCGCGGTGAGAGCCATTTTGGTCCCGGCACGCGTCACCGGTACGCTGTAATCCTGTTCCGCCTGCTGTTGCTGGTCCGCGCTAGCGCTGGCATCAACGTTCAGCGTCTGTTCGGTATTGGTGGTCTCTGCTGCCTGCGCGATACCCGACGCAACCATCATAGCCAGCAAAGAGAGACGCAACGCACGCTGAGGCGCATTGCCGGGTTTCCTGACGCGCAAATCTTCGAAAGACATACAATTCCTCGATCAACTTTTCGTTATTTTTTTGCGGCACCGCTGCTGACGTCTGAAAGAGGAACGACAGTAAGGAAGCCGTTAAGAAAGCAAATGAGAAATATACGCATTAAGGTTTACAATGCAAGAAATTGTTACCGGTTTACTGACACTTTTACACTTGGTGAAACGCCTTATTCTTCAACGAGTAATAGTTGATAAGCGTTATTTTCAGGAAGGTTCATGCAAGGATTTTCGGCAACTATGTGAAATTGAACAGATTCCAACATGGTTACCATTTTGATGCGCATGAATGCGCACCCTACGAAAACCTCGCGAAATCGTCGTAGGGTCGCCATTCATGGCGACCTTCCCGCAGACCGCATTAAAATGCTGAATAATGCACCAAGTATTATTCCCATTACTCAAAAACATAACGTGAATAAGCCAAACAGCTTGAAAACACGCCAGCCAATATAAAGAAACGTCTGATCATCCGAATATTTTCCGGACAATTCTGTCTACGACAGATTATTTTAATTTGGCAAAAAATCTCGTAGAATGCGCGGCTTCAAACTTGTCATACAGTAATAAGGATTTATTCATGAGCGATGCACTTAACGCATTGAACAATCTTCGTACGCTGCGTGCCGAAGCACGTAATATTGAGGTCGCAGCATTAGAAGAGATGCTGGAAAAATTCGCCGTGGTAGTCGCAGAACGCCGTGAAGAAGCGGAAGCAGAAACTGCAGCCCAGCGCGAAAAAGAAGAAAAACTGGCGCTGTATAAAGAGATGTTGTTGAAAGACGGTATCGATATTAGTGACCTGGCGCAATTAAATACTCAGGAAAGTAAACCCAAGTCGAAACGCGCCCCGCGTCCTGCGAAGTATAAGTTCATCGATGAACAGGGTAACGAGAAATTGTGGACCGGCCAGGGCCGCACGCCTTCACCGATTAAAGCCGCACTGGAAGCTGGCGGTTCAATGGATGATTTCCTGATTTAATCGGCGTATGCAGTACCGAAGGTGAACAAAAAAACGCAGCACACGTGCTGCGTTTTATACTTATTACTTCTGCGCGTTAATCTGTTTGATATACGCTTTTAAAACGTCGTACACATAATCCTGGCAAGCGATACCGGTTTGCGCATCATACTTACCGTTGTTAGTGATGTTGTTAGATAACACACGAATACCGATAAACGGGATATTAAACAGCGATGAGATCTGCGCAGCCGACGCGGTTTCCATCTCCTCAACGGAGGTGTTGAAGTTCTCATGGAAGAAGCGAATACGGTCCAACTCGCTGTTCCACACATCAGCCGATCCAATCACGCCTTCCACCACTTTGCCTTTAGTGTAGGCCGGCATCGCCTGCTCGGCGGCTTTCATCAGCTGCGGATCGGCGGAAAACTGGCGGATGCTGTGGGCATTTTTATCTTCACCTGCGCTGCCTTTTGACGCCATCAAATCCATCGGTTTCCACTCAACGGAATTACTGCCCGCGCCCTGCAACTTGTGCGGCGTTTTAAACGCGCCGAGGTTGACCGAATATTTGCCCACCACGATGTCATAGACATGTAATGCCGGATCGTGACCGCCAGCGGTGCCCTGATTAATGATGGCTTTCGGTTTAAATTCCACGGCTGCAATCGAGGTTGCCGCCGCGACATTTGACATGCCTTTCAGCGTTTCAGAAACAATCACCGGATAACCATCAACCGTGCCCTGCCAGAAACGCCATTCGCCAATCTGACGCTCTTTAGCATTTTCCAGTTTGGCGGCGAAATGCTCGGCTTCAACCGGCATTGCACCCTGAATAATGATCGGTGCCTGAGAAGTTTCTGTATTTGCCATAGCTTTCAGCGGCGCAAAAATAGCCAGGCCGCTGATTAAAGCGGTATTGAGATTCAAGGATAATTTAGACATGAAATAATAACCGGAAATAATGAAAAAACGCATTATGCGCGATGAAACGCGGGTTGGAAAGTTGTTAATTTACTCATGAAGTTATTGCGATAAGACGCCAGATAAAACCTAAGAATTATCTGGCGAATTCAGCAAGAATTAGCTTAATGCCGCACAGGCCTGCGCAATTCTGCGGCCCGCTTCACGCACCGTTGCAATATCAGTGGCAATTGATAAGCGGAAATAAGGCGATAAGCCGTACGCACTGCCCGCCACGCCCGATACACCGCTCTCCAGCAGATAATTAATCACATCTTGCTCGCTTTCGATCTTCTGTCCATCGGGACGCGTTTTGCCCAATAAACCGGCGCAGCGGCAGAAAATAAAGAACGCGCCATCTGGGTTTAGCACGTCAATTTCCTGCACCGGCTTTAAGAACGCCATAATCGCATCGCGGCGATCCTGATAAGCCGTGCGTTGCGGCGGCAGGAAGTCGAGTCCACCGTTATACGCGGCCACCGCCGCAGCCTGGCTGATCGCGCTGGCACCGGAACTGTTTTGCGACTGCACCACCACCATCGCGTCGATCAAGGCTTTTGGCCCGGCACCAAAGCCAATGCGCCAGCCGGTCATGGCGTAGGTTTTCGACACGCCGCCCACCAATAGAATGCGCTCGGCCAAATCAGGCGCAACATGCAGCAGACTAACGTGTTCACGGCCATCAAACAGAATATGCTCGTAAAGCTCATCCAGCATGATCAGCACATCAGGATTATCGCGTAGCACCGTCGCCAGCGCGGTCAGCTCATCAGCGCTGTACACCATGCCGGAAGGATTGCCGGGATTGTTCAGCACCAGCCAGCGAGTTTTGCTGGTGATCGCCTGCGCCAGTTGCTGCGGCTGCAACTTATATTCCTGCTCGAGGGGACACTCAAGCAGCACCGCTTCGCCGCCGTTGAAACGCACGCTATCCGGGAAGGTCGGCCAATATGGCACCGGCACAATCACTTCATCGCCCTCATTCAGCGTGGCGGCAAAAGCGTTGAAGATGATCTGCTTGGCACCGTTAGCGATGCAAATCTGCCCCAGCTCATAATCCAGCTGGTTCTCATTCTTCAGCTTGGCTATCACCGCTTTGCGCAGTGGCGTGGTGCCGTTGGTTGGCGTGTAGCGCGTTTCACCGGCTTCCATCGCCGCCACCGCCGCCTGACGAATGTGCTGTGGCGTATCAAAATCTGGCTCACCGGTGGTGAGATCGAGAATATCGACGCCCTGCTCTTTTAGCTGACGCGTCAGTTGACGCGCCGCAGCATTGGCAGAGAGCGACACGGACTGCACACGCTTTGATAAGGTGACCATGTTGAGCTCCTGAATGGATTAAGCCACTGGCAAGCCGAGGTTTTCACGCAGCGTGGCGAACTCGTAATCATCACGGAACAGGCCGCGACGGCGTAGTTCCGGAATCACCAGCTCAACGAACAAATCCAGCTGCTCGGACATAATCGCTGGCATGATATTGAAACCATCCGCGCCGCCCTCGTTCAGCCACAGCTCGAAATCATCGGCGATATCTTCAGCGGTACCGACAATCACACGATGTCCGCGTGAACCGGCCGCCACCGCCGCCAGCTCGCGCAGCGTCAGATTTTCACGCTTCGCCATGTCGGTCATCAGTTTGACGCGGCTCTGGTTACCTTCGCCCAGCGGCACTTCTGGCACTGGGCCATCCAGCGAGAACTGGCTGAGATCCATGCTGAAACGTAGCGACAGCTGACGCAGACCATTTTCGATATCCACCAGCGTGTTGAGCTCTTTCCACAGCGCTTTGGCTTCTTCACGCGTGCGGCCAACAATCGGCATCACGCCCGGCATGATCACCACATGATCCGGATTACGTCCAGCGGCAATCACCTGATCTTTCTGTGAACGATAGAAGGTTTGCGCCTCTTCGAGGCTGGCCGCAGCGGTGAAGATCACTTCAGCGGTTTCCGCTGCCAGTTTCTGACCATCGGCGGAGGAACCGGCTTCGATGATCACCGGACGACCTTGCGGTGAGCGGGTGATATTCAGCGGGCCTTGCACCTGGAAGTGCTCGCCTTGGTGGTTAATCGGCTGGATTTTGTCATCAACAAAGTATGCGCCGGTCTCTTTGTTAGGCTGCACCGCGCCCTCTTCCCAGCCGGCCCACAGTTTTTCCGCCACTTCGAGGAATTCACGCGCACGCGCATAACGCTCGGCGTGGTTCGGCATATCGTTGCGACTGAAGTTACGCGCCACATCGGCGGAGAACGAGGTCACCACGTTCCACGCGGCGCGACCACGGCTGATGTGATCCAGCGAGGAGAAGCTGCGCGCCATGGTAAACGGATCGCTGAAAGTGGTGGACGCGGTGGCCGCCAGACCGATGCGTTTGGTGTTGACCGCCAGCGCCGACAGCATGGTCAGCGGCTCAAGGCGCGCCATGGTCGATGGCAGGCGATACATGCTGGTGGCCAGCGCATCGCCGACGAAGAACAGATCGAATTTACCGGCTTCGGCTTTTTTGGCGATGGTGATCAGCCAGTCAATGTCAGTCGGATCGCCGAGCTTTTCCGTCAGGCGCCAGCCGCTGACGTGTTGTCCAACCGGCTGCACGAAAAGGCCTAAACGGATGCGGCGTTGTTGTTGTGAGTTAGCCATTATTTTGTCCTGGTCAATAAAAAGTGGTGCGATTAAAAAGTGTTCTCGGTCGCCAGCAGCGCCTGTTCCAGCGCATCAGCAGAGATGCGGAATGGCAGACGTTCGGCGCTGGCCGCCGGGAATTTGATTTGTTCCGCGATGGTGCGGATCGTCGTCGCACGGTCGCCGGTTAACGGCGCTAAAGTCAGCGGCATGTCGTACTCACGCAGCAGCACCAGCAGATCGGCATCCGGTACGCCGTTATGCTCAATCAGCGACTGCACCAGCAGGCTATAACCCACTTTTTCACCATGCAGCCATTCATGCAGTTCCGGCTGATGCGTCAGACGATTGTGAATGGCGTGGGCAAAACCAGGCGTTGGCAACACATCGCGCACGCTGTTGGCTAATCCGGCCAACACGATATTGGCATCGATGATTTTCACCAGCTCTGGCGTGACAATCTGCTGCTGGTTGGCGGCAACCGCCGCTGGGCCCAACTCACGATAGAGATCCAATGCGCGTTTAGCGGTCATCACTTTGAGATCCAGCGCTAGATCATTGGGATTGTTACGCTGATAAGGATAGAACTCGTAATATTTTGCCAGCGCATCCACGATGCCGGCCTTCAGATAACGCACGTCGCTGCGCGCGATAATCTCGCTATCCACCAGCACTAAATCCGGCATTTTACCCAGCGGCTGACTGCGCACATGGCCGCCCTGCTCATTGTAAACAATCGCCACCGGAGACCAGGCCGCACAGGTCGCGGCAACCGTGGCGAAGTTGATCACTTTGAGATCGGGCAATTGGCTGCCAACCGCTTTCGCCGCATCCAGCACGCGTCCGCCGCCGACTGCAAACAGCAGTTCAGCGCCCTGCTGCTCGACATTTTGCTTCAGGGTTTCAATCGCGGCATCGGTGCATTCACCGGTCAGATACTCTATTTCCCAGCGAATAGCATTGGCTTCAAGGCTCTGGGTTAATTCCGGATTAACCGCCTGCCAGGCGCGAGGAGAAGTAAAGATGCGAATATGGGAAGCGTAAGGTTTGATAAATTCACCGGCGCGCGCACGCAAACCGGATTCATGTGCATATGCACGCGGAGATTTGATCGCTAACACGGCGTCACCCTGATTAAGAATAAGGCTATAACGGATTAAATTAAGATAATTCAGAGGGTTAATACAGAATAGTTATAGCGCTATGTATTTTCTGCATACTACGGTAAATAACGATTTAAGCAATGCAAAAGGGGCGATTTCATTTTCACAAATTCGCATTAGCTTAGTTATTTTTCACATATAGCGGTGAATGGCTTTGCTGTTAATCTGATCTCTTTTGTATGAACGCCTGTTAGGTCGCCATTAATGGCGACCCTACAAAAGCGCATATTTTTCCGGGGATGTCTATGTCACTTGAATTTCGTCAGGTCAGAGAATACGAGGTGGAAACCTATCAGGCGCTGATGCATGCCGCGTATGCGCCAACGCTGGCGCTGGGCATCAAGTTTGATGCCGCCACCGCCGACCTTGCCAAAACACTGCGTCATCTGCAAAGCCACGGTGTTTATGCCCTGTATGCCGATGAGGTGATGGTCTCATCCGTTACCGTACGTTATCCGTGGGGACCGCTGCCCGGCCCGTTTGGCCTGCCGCACATCGGCTGGTTTGGCGCGCACCCCGGTTATCCCGGCAAGCAATATGGCCGTCAGGTGCAGGATCGTCTCGAGCAGGAGATTCTGCTGGGACAATTACGCGCGCCCGCCGTGTCGCTCGGCACCGCCACCAGCCATCCGTGGCTGATCGAGATGTACAAAAAGCGCGGTTTCCAGCTGATGCACACCACCGATCTTGGCAAAGGCCACATTACGCAATATATGAAGAAAGTATTGGATGAAGCCGCCCACGATGCGTGGTTAACGCGCCAGGCGGCGCAACAAGGAGTAAAAGCATGAGCCAATCTCTCGATACCTTAGGCGAACAGCTGATCGCTTTCCGCCACGAACTGCACCGTTTTCCCGAGCTCTCCAATCAAGAGTTTGAAACTACCGCACGTATTCGTCAGCAATTAGAGAAACACCAGATTCGCGTGCTGGATCTGCCGCTCAAAACCGGTTTAGTTGCCGAAATAGGCCGTGAAAACGGACCGCTGATGGTGCTACGTTCCGATATCGATGCGCTGCCGATTGAAGAGCAGTCAGATGTGAGCTTCCGATCTGAACGTCCCGGCGTGATGCACGCCTGCGGCCACGACTTCCACAGTTCGGCGGCGCTAGGTGCGGCGATTCTGCTCAAACAGCAGGAGGATACACTGCCAGGTCGCGTGCGCATTCTGTTCCAGGCTGCGGAAGAGACCGGCCAGGGCGCGCCTGATGTGATTGCTACCGGCGCGCTGGATGATGCGGTGGCGATATTCGGCATCCACAACGATCCGTCGCTGCCGCCTGGCGTGATTGGCAGCAAAGCCGGTCCGTTAACCGCAGCGGTTGATCGCTTTGATATCAGCATCACTGGCATCGGCAGCCATGCGGCCAAACCGCATCAGGGCAATGATCCGATTGTCATTGCCGCGCAAATTGTCTCGGCCGCGCAAACGCTGATCAGCCGTAATGCGCCATCCGGCGATAACGCGGTGGTCTCGATCACCCAGATTCACAGCGGCAGCACCTGGAACGTGATTCCAGATAGCGCCTGGCTGGAAGGCACGGTGCGCTCCTTCTCGCAGGAAACGCGCGAACGTCTGGAGCAGCGCTTCCGTGAAATCGTGCAAGGTATCGGCGCCGCTTTCGCCGCCGAGGTGAAATTCAACTGGCACGCGGGTCCGCCATCGGTGGTAAATGATGCGCATTGGGCGGATTTTGCCTTGCAGCAGGCCAGCGCCAGCGGCTTTGAGGCGCGCGTGGTGGAAGCCAGCCCAATTGGCGAGGACTTCGCGTTCTATCAGCAACAGCTGCCAGGCGCATTCATGATGATTGGCACCGGCGAGCCTTATGCGCTGCACCATCCGGCGTTCCGCATCAATGATGATGTGCTGCTGCCGACGTCACGCTATCTTGCCAATCTGGCGGTCGCGGCTCTAAAGAGCGTGAGCTGATGAACCTAACTGCCGCGCTGGCTGAGCGCATTGTTCACAGCCAACCTGATGACCTTGCACGTGCTGCGGCGCGTGAAGGCGTGCGTGATTTCCTCGCCGTCAGTTGGCCGGTGTTGCAAGGCCAGGTGCCGGACAGCGGTTTACCGGCGCTGCGCAGCGTGTATGGCGACGGCAGTGCGCGATCTCAC
>NZ_DAMBSA010000145.1:0-10156 GCF_032054795.1 Pantoea sp. CTOTU49201 | reverse complement strand
ATCAGCAGCGCCAGAGGCGCGCCACGACGCACGGCGGCGGTGTGATAGGCGATATCGTCCACGGTGACCGGCAAAGTCGATTCGTGGCCTTGCACGGTCATGCCGAGCGAATCACCAATCAGCATCACCTGAATGCCTTCATCGGCAAACAGGCGGGCAAAACTGAAGTCGTACGCCGTCAGCGTGGCAAATTTGCGGCCGCTGGTTTTGAGTTGGCGTAAATGGGAGAGGGTTGTTGGTTTCATCACACGCTCCAGAGTTTTCTGATGCGCGCAGTGTACTACGGCTTACTCAGACCACAAACGGATAGCGCTGCGATCCAGCGTGGCGAGAATGGCAGACAGACTTTGCCCGTTCGGCAGCAACAATTGCGGGGCAATTTCCAGCAGCGGCACCAGCATAAAGGCGCGATTGTGCATGTCGTAATGCGGCACGGTCAGACGCGGCGTGTGAATGGTTTCGCTGCCAAACAGCATGATATCGAGATCCAGCGTGCGCGGTCCCCAGCGTTCGGCTTTGCGCACGCGACCGTGCTCCAGCTCAATGCGCTGGGTATGATCGAGCAGCGCGTCGGCTTCAAGCGTAGTTTCCAGCTCCACCACCGCATTAAGGTAATCGGGCTGATCCGGCGGACCGTACGGCGGTGTGCGATACAGCGATGAAGTGGCGATGCGCGAAGTGTGCGGAATGGCGTCTAGCGCGGCCAACGCTGCATCAACCTGATGCAGCGGATCGGCCAGATTACTGCCTAAAGCGAGGTAAACGCGGGTCATTGCGGGCTGTTAGTGCGAGGCCCGGTTGGACGGCGACGCGGACGGCGCGGTTTACGGCGCGGTGCCGGATCGTCGCCCAGCGTGGTCATCATGGTTTTCTGCTGCACCGGTGCCGCCGCCTGGAACTCGCCCCACCAATGCGTCAGCTTTTGCAGCTCAGGATTGTTTTCCACGTCGGCACGCAGCGCCATCAAATCGTAAGCGGCACGGAACTTAGGATGCTCCATCAGCTTCCACGCACGCTTGCCGTGACGGCGCGACATGCGCAGCTGCAGCTGCCAGATATCACGAATCAGCGTAGTGATACGCTTCGGAATCGCCAACGCGCGGCAGGCTTCGTCCAGGGTTTCGTTCATCGACAAGGCGAAAGCATCGTAATAGGTCAGTCCGCTTTCCTGCGCAATGCGTTCGGCGGATTCCAGCTGCGGATACCAGAACATCGCGGCAAACAGGAAGGCCGGATTGACGCGCATATCATTCTGAATTCGGGTGTCAGTATTTTTCAGTACCTGCGCCACCATACGTTCCATCAGGCTGTCGCTTTCGGCGGTGAAACCGCGCGTCAGCGTAGGGAACAGCGGCTGGAACAGCTGATATTCGCGCATCATCTGATAGGTGCGGTAACCGTAACCGGCCTGCAGCAGCTTGAGCGACTCTTCAAACATACGCGCTGGAGGAATGTCATTCAGCAGCGTCGCCAGACGCGGGATCGGCTCGGCAGTTTCTGCCGCGATACGCATCTGCAACTTGGCGGCAAAGCGCACCACGCGCAGCATACGCACCGGATCTTCGCGATAGCGGGTTTCCGGGTCGCCAATCATGCGAATGATGCCTTCGTGCAGATCGTGCAAGCCACCGACGTAATCGCGTACGGTGAAATCGGCCACGCTGTAATAGAGGCTGTTGATGGTGAGATCGCGGCGCTGGGCATCGTCTTCAATGCTGCCGAAAATGTTGTCACGCAGCAGCATGCCGTTTTGGCCGCGCTGCGAGCTGTTGCGATCTTCTTCGCTCTCTTCATGATGATGGCCACGGAAGGTGGCGACTTCGATCACTTCAGGACCGAACATCACATGCGCCAGACGAAAACGACGACCGACCAAACGGCAGTTGCGGAACAGCTTACGCATCTGTTCAGGTGTGGCGTTGGTGGTGATATCAAAGTCTTTCGGCTTACTGCCGAGTAACAAATCGCGCACGCCGCCGCCCACCAGGTAGGCTTCGAATCCGGCTTTGTTCAGGCGATAGAGCACTTTGAGGGCGTTTTCGCTGATATCTTTGCGTGAGATGTTGTGGCTTTCTCGTGGAATGACAGTCATCTGACCAGGACTTTCAGCTTCCACCTCTTCAGGCGCCTCCTCATCACGCTTGAGGACTCTCCGGCAAAAATTAGCGACTCGGGTAAAAATGGGACACCTCGACAGTGAGAAAAAGGGTGTTAATAAAATCAGCGGCTAATCATAGCCTGTTGAGAACCATTTAGGAATGGTGATGTCGTTTCATCCTCTTTAAGACCGTTCTGCAACGGAATCAGACGGATATTCCACTGCGCCACCGCCTGTTTCAACAGGCTTTCCAGCGATTCATCCTGCCAGCCTGGCGAAACCGGCTGACCAAGAAAGCGCAACGCTTGCACCAACAGCGGCCGCGCATCGCCATCGGGCAGCGCGGGCGCATGATTCTGCTTGGAAAGCTTATTGCCATCGCGATTAACCGCCAGCGGTAAATGCAGGTAATCCGGCACCGGCCAGGTAAACTGCTGATACAGCGCAATCTGGCGCACCGTTGGCTCAATCAAATCCGCGCCGCGCACGATTTCCGTCACGCCCTGAAAATGGTCATCGACTACCACCGCGAGGTTGTAGGCAAACAGCCCATCACGGCGATGGATAATAAAATCTTCCTGCGCCAGCTGCGGTTCGGCCTGCAAATGGCCGCGCAGGCGATCGTCAAAGCCGTTGACCGGCGCATGCTGACGCAGGCGCAGCGCGGCGTTATCCGGCGGCAGCTGTAAATCGCGACAGTGACCATCATAAAAGCCGCCCAGCTGCTGGATGCGGCTGCGCGTGCAGGTGCAGAAGTAACTTTGACGATGCGTTTGCAGCCAGCTCAGCGCGGCGCGATAGGCGTCGTGGCGCTGTGACTGCCACAAAACCTCGCCATCCCAATGCAGACCATAATGTTCCAGCTGCTGCAAAATACGCGTTGCGGCACCGGGAACTTCACGTGGGGGATCGATATCTTCAATGCGCACCAGCCAGCGTCCCTGTTGCGCGCGCGCGCTCAGGTAACTGCCTAATGCAGCAATCAGCGAACCAAAATGGAGGTCACCCGAAGGAGAGGGAGCGAAACGCCCAATGCAGAGTGAAGAATTCATAACGAAGTGTACCGCACGTCGGGAAAACAGGGATTTTCCCGGCTGTGCGGTAGCAATTTGCTCACGGCCATTAGCCAGCCATCTGCTTCTCGCGGATTTCTGCCAGCGTTTTGCAGTCAATGCAGAGATCGGCAGTCGGGCGCGCTTCGAGGCGGCGAATACCAATTTCTACACCGCAGGAGTCGCAGTAACCGAAATCGTCGTCATCCACTTTCTTGAGCGTTTTCTCAATCTTTTTAATGAGTTTGCGCTCACGATCGCGGTTACGCAATTCCAGGCTGAACTCTTCTTCCTGCGCGGCACGGTCGACCGGATCCGGGAAGTTAGCAGCTTCGTCCTGCATATGTGACACAGTGCGATCTACTTCATCCCGAAGTTGGTTGCGCCAGGCTTCCAGAATTTTACGGAAATGGCCTAGCTGGGCGTCGTTCATATACTCTTCGCCCGGTTTCACCTGATAAGGCTCAACTCCAGCGATGGCGAGGATACTCAGGGACGATGTTTTACGGTTTTGCCCTTCTTGCATGTTGTTTCTCCTGGATAACACGCACTTCCCTAAATACGTCAAGTTGCATGTGCGTTGACTGTGTGCCTACAACCCGAACGATTTAGGGCTTATCGATTCCCATAAAGGGAAAAAAACAGGCCGCTATAAATAGCAGAAGCAATCAAGGTTGGCAATTATTCCTGACCACTACTTGACAAGCCTCTGAACAATCGCGTATTCAGCGCCTCGCCCAGAACATTCCTATCACACCAAATTGCTATAAATATTACAACGCTACGTTAATCGGATGCGTCAGTAATATCTTTAACGGTGAAATGTGAGCTTGATACGCCAAAACTTCCACACCACAACGCTGCGCCTGTTCCAGTAGTTCTGCGTAGTGCACGTCGATATGGCGTGCCGGGGAAACGTCCTCAATCCCCGTATGCAAAACTGCGAACAACAAAACGGCTCGATGACCTTCTGCCACGATAGTGCTCAATTCGCGCAGATGTTTCTGTCCACGAGCCGTCACCGCATCCGGAAAATAGCCTTTACCTTGCTGTAAAAGGGTGACGGACTTGACTTCAATATAGCAGTTCGATCGGCCATCCGCTTGCAGCAGGAAGTCAATTCGGCTTTTTTCCGTGCCGTATTTCACTTCAGGCTGGCAGCGGCTGTAAGCGGATAATTCCGGAATGGTATCGAGCGTCAGCGCCTCGCGCACCAGCTGATTGGCGCGCAGCGTATTGACGCAGATCCAGTGGCCTTGTTGGGTCTCGGTGAGTTCCCAGCTGTGCGGATATTTTCGCGTGGCACTGTTGGACGTCGAGTACCACACGGTATCGCCCGGCGTGGCACAGCCGGTCATCGCGCCGGTATTGGCGCAGTGAATGGTCAGCGTTTCACCTTCTGGCGTAACCACATCGGCTAAAAAGCGTTTGTAACGGGCGATCAAGCGGGCGGGTTTGAGTGGCGGATCGAACTCCATTTACTCTCCTGTGGATGATAGTAGCGGCCAGCGGGCCAGCGCCTGATAACGCGTGCGGCCGCGCGTGACGCTCGAAGCGAACAGCGCAAAATGACGGATATCGGCGCGCCAGTGAAAGCCGCGCGGCGGGAGCGCGATCTGCGGTGCCGCGTGACGTAACAGCGTGACGTGCGGATGAAACGGCTGTGGGCTCTGCGCGCAGCCATGACGCGCCGCTTGCGCACGCAGCAGGCTGGCGAGCTGCAGTAATCCGCGCGGCGCACGCTGGCAGCCGAGCCACACCACGCCGGGACGCGGCCAGTGACCGGCGTCATCCAAATCAAGGGAAAAACCGGGCTGTTCGATGCGTGAGGCCAGCAGCTGCAGCTTACGTGAGGTCTCATCGCTGACCTCGCCGAGAAACGCCAGCGTCAGATGCAGGTTGGCCGCCGCCACCGGTTTCCCGGCTTCTGCAGCAAAATTATCCGCGCGCCACTGTACCAGCTGTTGCTGGAGCGGAGCGGGCAGTTCAAGAGCAAAAAACAGACGTTGCGTTGCCAGGTTGGCCTCCGGTAATCCGCGCCTCAGAGTGCTACAATGCGCGCCATCTTAGCACAGGCATTTTGGGAGTTGAGTTTGAGTGAGTTACCGGTAAGCGAGGTGCTGCCTACGTTGCTGGCCGCGCTGACGCAGTCGCCGCAGGTGTTGCTGGCGGCGCCGACCGGCGCAGGTAAATCGACCTGGCTGCCGTTACAGCTGCTAAAACACGCCCAATTGCCCGGCCGCATCATCATGCTGGAGCCGCGTCGGCTGGCGGCGCGCAACGTGGCGCAGCGCCTGGCGGAACTGCTTGGCGAGCAGCCGGGCGGCATCGTTGGCTATCGCATGCGCGGTGAAAACTGCTGCGGTGCCAACACGCGCCTCGAAGTGGTCACCGAAGGCATTTTGACGCGCATGCTACAGCGCGATCCGATGCTGGAAGGCGTCTCGCTGGTGATCCTCGATGAATTCCACGAACGTAGCCTGCAGGCCGACCTCGCGCTGGCGCTGCTGCTCGATGTGCAGCAAGGATTGCGCGACGATCTAAAAATCCTGCTGATGTCGGCCACGCTCGACAATCAACGTTTGCGTCAGCTGCTGCCGGATGCGCCTTTTATCGTCTCGGAAGGCCGCAGCTTCCCGGTCACGCGTCGCTATGCTTCGCTCAATAGCCAGCAACGTTTTGAGGAAGCGGTGGCGCGCGAAGTGGCGCAGCTGCTGCGCGACGAGTCAGGATCGCTGCTGCTGTTCCTGCCGGGCGTGGCGGAGATCGAACGGGTGAAGCGCGAACTGGAAACGCGGGTTGGTGACGAGGTGGATCTCTCTCCTTTATATGGCGCGCTGTCGCTGGAGGCGCAACGCCGCGCCATTCTGCCGTCTCCGGCGGGTCGGCGCAAAGTGGTGCTGGCGACCAACATCGCCGAAACCAGCTTGACCATCGAAGGCATCCGCTTAGTGGTCGATAGCGCGCTGGAGCGCTCGGCGCAGTTTGACGTGCGCAGCGGCGTGACGCGGCTGCAAACGCAGCGCATCAGCCAGGCATCAATGACCCAGCGCGCCGGTCGTGCCGGACGATTAGAACCGGGCATCTGTCTGCATTTGCTGCCGCAAGAGCAGGCGCTGCGCGCGGCAGCGCAGAGCGAACCGGAAATTCTCCAGAGCGATTTGACCTCGCTGCAGATCGATCTGCTGCAATGGGGTTGCCAGGATGCTTTGCAGCTTACCTGGCTTGATGCGCCGCCGCCGCGCAACTTGCGTGCAGCGTGCGAGCGGTTAACTCAGCTAGGCGCGCTGGAGAATCACCAGCTCAACGCGCGCGGTCGAAAAATGGCCGCGCTGGGCAGCGATCCGCGCCTGAGCGCGATTCTGGTGGCCGCCGGGCAAAACAACGATGCCATCGCCAGCGCTGCGCTGCTGGTAGCGATTCTGGAAGATCCTCCACGCAGTGGCAGCGTTGATCTGCGTGATGCGCTCAATCATCCGCAGTCGCACTGGCAGCGCCGTGCGCGTCAGTGGCAGAAACGCCTCAACGCCAGCGGCGGCACCATTAACCCCGAGCTGTTCCCGCAGCTGCTGGCTGCCGGTTTTGCCGATCGATTGGCGCAGCGTCGTGGCGACAGCGCGCGTTATCAACTGGCGAACGGCATTGGCGCGATGCTCAACGAGCAGGATGGTTTGAGCCGCTATGAATGGCTGATTGCGCCGACGCTATTGCAGGGCGCCAGCGCCGCCGATGCGCGCATGCTGCTGGCGCTGCCGGTGGATATCGACGCGCTACGACGCGCGTGTCCAACCTTAGTTGAGCAGAGCACCGACGTGGAGTGGGACGAGGAGAAAGGCACCTTGCGCGCGTGGAAACGCGAACTCATCGGTGCGCTGGTCCTGAAAGCGCAGCCGCAGGCGCGTCCGGAAGCCGAAATATTGCATCCGGCGATGCTGCGGTGGATCCGCGAAAAAGGATTGTCGGTGCTGGGCTGGAAAGAAGACGCTGAGCAGCTACGCTTGCGGGTGCAATGTGCCACGCAGTGGTTGCCGGAAGAGGCGTGGCCGCCGCTCGACGATGAGAGCCTGCTCGAAACGCTCGAAAGCTGGCTGCTGCCGGAGATGAGCACGGTGCGCGATCTGAAAGGTTTGCAGAGCATCAATCTTGTCAGCGCATTATTACATTTGCTGACATGGTCACAACGTCAGCGGCTGGATACTGTGCTGCCAACTCATTACACTGTGCCGACCGGAAGCCGCCTGCCGATCCGCTACGATGCCGAGAAGCCACCCGCGCTGGCGGTGCGGATTCAGGAGATGTTTGGCGAAGCACAGAATCCGGCGGTGGCCGATGGCCGCGTACCGCTGGTGTTAGAGCTGCTTTCGCCCGCGCACCGTCCGTTGCAGATCACCCGCGATCTCGCGGCGTTCTGGCGCGGTGCCTATCCCGAAGTGCAGAAAGAGATGAAAGGGCGCTATCCAAAGCATCCGTGGCCGGACGATCCGGCCAACGCCTTACCCACAAGGCGGACCAAGAAATTTTCATCGTGAAACGCTGTGGATCGAATTCAGAGGGTTCTGCCATGCGCAGCACGAGAAAGCAGTTAGAGTAACGGCCGCCGCCGTAGTAATGCCTGGAGAATAAAAGCATGTCTGGGAACGATCGCGAACCTATTGGGCGCAAAGGAAAAGCGCCAAAGCCGCCGCGCAGCACTGCGCGTCGGGGTCGCCGCAGGGAACTTGATGATGATATCGATCAGGACGATTTTGATGAAGAAGATGAGGAGAGTGGACCGGTGCCACCAAAAAGTAAAAAACGTCCGCCACGCGGCAAACGTCGCTGGTTAGGCTGGTTGATTAAACTCTTCCTGGTCTTTGTGGTAGTGATGGCCGCCTGGGGCGTCTATCTCGACTCGGAAATCCGTAGCCGCATCGACGGTAAAGTGTGGCAACTGCCGGCCGCTGTTTATGGCCGCATGGTAAGCCTTGAACCGGGCATGCCGTACGACAAAAAAGAGATGATTGCGCTGCTGGAAGGCACGCAGTATCGCGAAGTGTCGCGCATCACCCGTCCGGGCGAGTTTAGCGTCAAAGGCAACACCATTGACCTGCTGCGTCGTCCGTTTGATTTCCCGGACAGCAAAGAAGGGCAGATCAACGCGCGCCTGACGTTTAGCAACGATGAGCTGAGCGAGATTAAAAACCTCGATACCGGCCGCGACTTTGGCTTCTTCCGCCTCGATCCGCGCCTGATCACCATGTTGCAGTCGCCGAACGGTGAACAGCGTCTGTTCGTGCCGCGCGCCGGTTTCCCGGATCTGCTGGTTAGTACCTTGATCGCCACCGAGGACCGCCACTTCTACGAGCACGACGGCATTAGCCCGTATTCGATTGGTCGTGCGTTCCTCGCCAACATCACCGCCGGTAAAGCGGTGCAGGGCGGCAGTACGCTGACGCAGCAGCTGGTGAAAAACCTGTTCCTCACCAACGAGCGTTCGCTGTGGCGTAAAGCGCGTGAAGCCTACATGGCGGTGATCATGGATGCGCGCTACAGCAAAGACCGCATCCTCGAGCTGTATTTGAACGAGGTGTATCTCGGCCAGACCGGTAACGATCAGATCCGCGGCTTCCCGCTGGCGAGTCTGTATTACTTTGGTCGTCCGGTGGATGAGCTGAGCCTCGATCAGCAGGCGATGCTGGTTGGCATGGTGAAAGGCGCGTCGCTGTACAATCCGTGGCGCAACCCGAAATTGGCGCTGGAGCGACGTAATCTGGTGCTGCGTTTGTTGCAGCAGCAGAACGTCATCGATCAGGAACTGTATGACATGCTGTCGGCGCGTCCGCTGGGCGTGCAGCCAAAAGGCGGCGTGATCACGCCACAGCCGGCGTTTATGCAGATGGTGCGTAACGAGCTGCAGGCTAAGCTCGGCGACAAGATGAAAGATCTCTCTGGCGTGAAGATTTTCACCACGCTGGATGCGATCTCGCAGGATGCCGCAGAGAAAGCGGTGGTGGAGGGCATTCCAACGCTGAAAAAACAGCGTGGCCTGAAAGATCTGGAAACTGCGATGGTGGTGGTTGACCGCTTCAGCGGTGAAGTGCGCGCCATGGTTGGCGGTGCCGATCCGCAGTTTGCCGGTTACAACCGCGCATTGCAGGCGCGTCGTTCGATTGGCTCGCTGGCAAAACCGGCGACCTATCTCACCGCGCTGAGCCAGCCGAACAGCTATCGCCTCAACAGCTGGATCGCCGATGAGCCGATTGCGCTGAAACAGCCGAACGGCACCATCTGGAAACCGATGAATGACGATCGTCGTTTCAGCGGCAAAGTGATGCTGGTGGATGCGCTGACCAACTCAATGAACGTGCCAACCGTCAACCTCGGTATGACGCTGGGACTGGATGCGGTGGTCGATACCTGGAACAAACTCGGTGTGCCGAAAGATCAGCTGCATCCGGTGCCATCCATGCTGCTGGGCGCACTGAACCTGACGCCGATTGAAGTGGCGCAGGCGTTCCAGTCGATTGCCAGCGGCGGTAACCGCGCTGAGCTGTCGGCGGTGCGTTCAGTGATTGCGGAAGATGGCACGGTGCTGTATCAGAGCTATCCGCAGGCGCAGCGTGTTGAACCGGCACAGGCCGCGTATCTCACGCTCTACACTATGCAGCAGGTCGCCGATCACGGTACCGCGCGTGCGCTGGGTGCGCGTTATCCGAAAGCGCATCTGGCGGGCAAAACAGGTACCACCAATGACCTGATCGATAGCTGGTTCGCCGGTGTTGATGGCAAAGAAGTGGCGATTACCTGGGTTGGTCGTGATAACAACCAAACCTCGAAGCTGTACGGTGCCAGCGGTGCGATGCAGCTTTATCGTCGCTATCTCGACAACCAGGCGCCGATGCCGCTGGTGCTGACGCCGCCGGAAGATATCACGCAGATGAACGTCGATTCTGCCGGTAACTTCGTTTGTGGTAGCGGCAGCAGCACATGGCGTTCGCTGCCGGTGTGGTCGCTGGATCCGAATGCG
>NZ_DAMBSA010000144.1:0-10165 GCF_032054795.1 Pantoea sp. CTOTU49201 | reverse complement strand
AGAGCATAGGAATGCAGCTGAGTTACCCACGTCTTCGATGGTAACGGTACGACGAATCGGGGTAACCGCTTCGCAGTGTGCCAGCATCTTACGGAAATCTTTGATGCCTGATGCAGCCAGCGTACGGATTGGACCAGCAGAAACGGCGTTAACACGCGTGCCTTCTGGACCCATTGCGTTCGCCATGTAGCGCACGTTAGCTTCCAGAGAGGCTTTCGCGAGGCCCATCACGTTGTAGTTCGGGATGGCGCGCTCTGCACCCAGGTAAGACAAGGTCAGCAGGGCAGAATTCGGGTTCAGCATCGCGCGGCACTCTTTCGCCATCGCCACAAAGCTGTACGCGCTGATGTCGTGAGCGATTTTGAAGCCTTCACGGGTAACGGCATTCACGTAGTCGCCATCCAGCTGATCGCCAGGTGCGAAACCGATGGAGTGAACGAAACCGTCAAATTTCGGCCAGGTTTTTGCCAGTTCGGTGAACAGCGCAGTGATGCTCTCGTCTTCAGCCACATCGCATGGCAGAACAATGTCTGAACCCAGATCTTTAGCAAACTCTTCCACACGACTTTTCAGTTTGTCGTTCTGGTAGGTGAAAGCCAGTTCTGCGCCCTGTTTGTGCATCGCCTGCGCAATACCGTAGGCGATTGAGAGTTTACTGGCAACGCCAGTAATCAGAATGCGCTTACCGGAAAGAAAACCCATAGCTGTAATCCTTTTGGTCATTGTTGTTGGCGGTCGCGATGGTTGAAAAGTAGGCGACCGACGTTAATCTCGTGCGAAGTCTAGCACGTCTGTATAAATGCGGTAAATCGCACCGCGTTTTCCGCGCCTTAACGCTCGCGGCGCCAGGCTTCGGCGGTTAAGGCTTCACCAAAGTGGCTGGTGATCAGGCGTTTGGTGAGATCGTGCAGCGGCGAGGCCAATACATCGGCGGTGCCGCCGCGCTCAACCACTTCGCCCTGATGCATCACCAGCACCTGATCGCTGATGTGCTTCATCATGCCGAGATGCTGCGTGACATAAATATAGGCGATGCCGTGCTTCTCCTGCAGTTCCAGCATCAGGTTCACCAGCTGCGAACGCATGGTCATATCCAGCGAGGCGAGGGCTTCATCGGCGACGATCACCTTTGGCTGCAGAATCAGCGCTCGCGCCAGCGCCAGACGCTGCTTCTGGCCCGGCGCCAGCATGTGCGGATAGTATCCGGCGTGGTCGCGCAGCAAGCCGACCTGACGCAGCGTGGCAATAATGCGTTTTTCACGCGCCTCATCATCCAGCTCGGTATTCAGGCGCAGCGGGAAATCGAGAATCTGGCTGATGCGCTGGCGCGGATTAAGCGAGGTTGAGGGATCCTGAAAAATCATGCGAATGCGCTGGCTGCGATAACCATAATCGCCGTACTCCAGCGGATGATCGTCAATCAGCATCTCGCCTTCGCTCGGCTCGACCATGCCGCTGAGCATTTTCGCCAGCGTCGATTTCCCCGATCCGTTTTCACCAATCACCGCCAGCGTCTGTTTCTCACGCAGGGTAAAACTGACGCCTTTCACCGCCTCAACGTGCTGACGGCGGAACAAACCGGTGCGATAGCGGTAGGTTTTACTCAGATTGCGCACTTCCAGCAGAGTTTCCATGCTTACTGGCTCTCCATATTCAGCGGGAAGTGACAGGCGAACAGATGCGCTTTATTGCCGCTCAGGCGCGGCGTCTCGATGCACTTACGTTGCGCATACGGACAGCGCGGCCCCAAACGACAACCAATCGGCAGATGCTCCAGCGACGGAATCGCGCCTGACAGCGTGTTCAGGCGGCTTTTGTGCGGCAGCGCGCTACCGAAATCGGGCATCGCGCGGATTAGCGCCTGAGTGTAAGGATGATGCGGCGACTCCATCAACTCTTCGCTCTGCGCGCTCTCCACCGTCTGACCGCAATACATCACATTGATGCGGTCGGCCCAGTGGCTCATGGTGCGCAGATCGTGGCTGATCAGCAAAATGGTGGTGTTGTTATTCTGGTTGAGGCGGCTCAGCAGGCGGAAAATCTGCGCCTGCGTGGTCGGCTCCATCGCATTGGTCGGTTCATCAGCGATCAGCAAACGCGGCTGATTGGCCAGCGCAATGGCGATCATCACTTTCTGGCATTCGCCGTCGGTGAGTTCGTACGGGAAACTGCGCATGATGTCTTTATGATCTTTGATACCGACGCGGTGCAGCAGCTCAATGGCGCGCACTTTGCGCCAGAACCACAGCCGTTTAAACCAGCGACCTTTATGCGTCCAGCGCGGAATCGCCTGCATCAACTGGCGACCGATACTTTCCGACGGATCAAGACAGGATTGCGGTTCCTGGAAAATCATTGACACGTTATGCCCGACAATCCGGCGGCGTTCGCGCGGTGACAGACGCAGCAGATCGATATCGTCGAACACCATGCGATCGGCGGTGACGCGCCAGTTGTCTTTGGTGACGCCGCAAATCGCTTTGGCGATCAGACTTTTGCCTGAACCCGATTCACCGACCAGCCCACGGATTTCACCTTCGGTGAGCGTCAGGTTGATGCGATCAACCGCTTTGACCGGACCGTCAGCAGTCATGAATTCGATGGTCAGGTTACGGATATCCAGTAGCGGCATTATTCAACTCCCGCTTCTACTGCGCGACGAATGCCGTCGCCCAGCAGGTTAACGATCAATACGCTGACCATCAGCGCCACGCCCGGCAGCATCACCGTCCAGGGTGCAACGTAGATCAGCTCCAGCGCGTCACCGAGCATCGCCCCCCATTCGGGTGAGGGCAGCTGCGCGCCAAGATCGAGGAAACCGAGTGCGGCGATGTCCAGAATCGCCATCGACAGCGAGCGGGTAAATTCGCTCACCAGCAGCGGCAGCACGTTAGGTAGCACCGCATTCCACAAAATATTCAGGTTGCGCGCGCCATCAAGACGCAGCGCCACCACATACTCTTTTTCCATCTCATCATGCACAGCAGTATAGATCTCGCGCACCAGACGTGGGATCAGCGCAAGAAACACCGCCAGCATCGCGTGTTCCAGACGCGGGCCGAGAAACGCCACCACGATAATCGCCAGCAGCAGCGAGGGAATCGACAGCAAGGTATCCAGCACGTGATTCATCACCGCCGAGCGCACGCCGTGAGTGATACCGGCAAACACGCCAAGCACCAGCGCGCAAATCGCCGCCAGCACCGTCACCAGAATCGCCGAGCCGACGGTTGGCGCTACGCCGCTCAGCAGGCGGCTCAGCACATCGCGACCTAAATCGTCGGTGCCGAGGAAGAAGGAGACATCGCCATAGCGCGACCACGATGGCGGCAGCAGCTGATAACCGAGGAATTGCTGATCGATGCCATACGGCGCCAGCAGTCCACCAAACAGGCAGAGGAACAGCAGCAGTCCAAACCCGTACAAGCCGACCATGCCGCTGGTATCGCGATATAAACGCTGCCAGCTGCGACGCAGCGTGCTAGGCAGCCGCTTCTCGTCGTAGACATTATCTAAGGGCATACCATTCCTTATGTTTCAGCGGGTTAAGTGCCGCACCCAGAATATCGGATAACACGCTGACCAGAATCACCAGTCCGCCAACCACCATCACGCCAGCGGAAATCGCCGCGTAATCCTGCTGGCGAATCGCATTAATCAGCCAGCGGCCGATTCCCGGCCAGTTGAATACCACTTCGGTAATCATCGCCAACGTCAGCATGGTGGAAAATTGCAGGCCAAGACGTGGAATCACCGGCGGCAGCGCATTGTGCAGCACGTGGCGGCGGATCACCGTGAAACGCGACAGCCCGCGCGTGGCGGCGGCTTTAACGTAGTTTTTGTCCATCACATCGCTGGTGCTGCTGCGCAGCAAGCGGATCATTTCGGTAGCGGGCGCAACCGCCAACACTACGACCGGCAGAATCATGTGCGTCAAGGCGCTGATCAGCATTTCATGGCGCCACGGCGATGGGCTCAGCCAGGCATCAATCAGCGCAAAGCCGGTAACGTTTTGCACCGGATAGAGCAGGTCGAAACGCCCGGAAACTGGCAACCAGCCGAGCGTTAATGAGAAGAACAGCGTAAACAGCAGCGCCAGCCAAAATACCGGCATTGAGAAGCCAAGCAGCGCCAGCGCGCTGATGGCTTTGTCCTGCCATTTTTTACGCATCACGCCGGCGCAAATTCCCAGCGGAATGCCCACCAGCAGCGCCAGAATAAACGCCATCACGCACAGCTCCAGCGTGGCAGGGAACACTTCGCGCAGCTGAAGATCAATCGGCTGTCCGTTAGTGCTGGAGACGCCGAAATCAAACTGCAGTAAGCCCTTAAACCAGAACCACCACGCATCAAACAGCGACGCGCCTTCGAGCGGGGCGTTTGGCGTGAAGTAGCTCAGGCTGAAGCTCACCAGCGACAGCAAAAACAGGGTGATCAGCAGCAGCACCACGCGACGCAGAATATAGATAATCATGCTTACTCCTCGCTGCTCTCATCACGATAAACGCCGGCGAATGAGGCGTTACCAAACGGGCTCAACACCAAACCTTTAATGTCATGCCGATAGGCTTGCAAACGCAGCGACGAGGCCAGCGGCAGCACCGGCAGCTCCTGCGCCAAAATCTGCTGCGCCTTGTCGTAGCTATCAATGCGCGCCGACAGCTGCTGGGACAACAGCGCGTGCTGCAACGCCTCATCAAAGGCCGGCGAGCACCAGTGTGCGTAATTGGTCTGCGAACGGATCGCCGCGCAGCTTAACAGCGGACGGAAGAAACTGTCGGGATCGTTACTGTCGGTTGCCCAGCCGGTAAGCGTGAGATCGTGATTCATCTCCATCAACTGCGCTTCCTGGAAGCGGCCTTCCACCGGCGCGATGGTGACGCGCACGCCAATCTGCGCCAAATCCGCCTGCAACAGCTCGGCGGTTTTCAGCGGGCTGGGATTCCACGACTGCGAGGAAGAGGGCACCACTAAACGTAAATGCAGATCTTCCAGCCCCAGCGCTTTTAACTCTTCACGTGCTTTGGCCGGATTGTATTCGGTGACGCGCGCGTCGTTGTCATAAGCCCAGGACGCACGCGGCAAAATCGAGGCGGCAGTTTCGGCGGTGCCGTAATAGATCGACTCCATCAGGCGTTCGTTATTGATCGCCAGCGCCAGCGCGTGACGCACTTCCGGGCGATCCAGTGGCGGTTTGCGTGTATTGAACGCCAGATAGGCGATGTTCATGCCGGGGCGCAGCGTCATGCGCAGACGCGGATCGTCGCGCAAAATGCTCAGCTGGCTGGCGGCGGGATAGGCCAGCACATCGCATTCGCCGGTAAGCAGTTTAGACAAACGTCCGGTGCCACCGACGCCCAAATCAATCACCACCTGCTGCAAACGCGGCACGCCTTTCCAGTACTGTGGATTGCGCGCCAGCCGCAGATATTGTCCGGTGCGGTATTCGCTCAGTTGGAACGGGCCGGTGCCGACCGGTTCGCGATCCAGCTGTTCCTGCTGGCCTTTGGCGCTGAGATTATTGGCGTACTCCTGCGACAGAATCGGCGCGTAATGCGTCGCGATATGCCACAGGAATGAGGCGTCCGGGCTGTTGAGGCGGATTTCAACCGTATCACTATCGAGCTTTTTCACGCTCTGCACGGAATCGGCAAACTGCAGGCTATCAAAATAGGGATAGCTGCCGCCGTTGACGTTGTGCCACGGATGTTTGCGGTCAAACATACGCGCAAAGCTGAACACCACATCATCGGCGTTCATTTTACGCGTCGGTTTAAACCAGTTGGTGTGCTGGAAGGCGACATCTTTACGCAGATGGAAACGGTAGGTTGCGCCGTTATCCCGCACTTCCCAGCTCTGGGCGAGGTCGGGAATCAGTCGATAAGTATAAGGATCCACGTCCAGCAGCCGGTCATACAGCTGTGCCGCCAGCGTATCGACGACTAAGCCGCTGCTGACCATTTGTGGGTTGAAGGTATTAACCGTGCCGTTAACGCAATAGACAAAGCCGCTAATGCGGATGTTGTCCGTTGGCGCGGCCCACGCTGACGCGCTCATCATGCTGAGACCAAGCAGCAGAGAGGGGAATAATTTTGGCATAGAACTCAACGATTCTGAGGCAATAGCGTGAGTGTATCTTAAACGTCACGTACTCCCCAAATTCGCGACACTTCTGCTGTGTTTTTCGCCAAAGTGGCGATGAGGTAATCACAATCTCTGTGTGGAAATGAGAAAAATTCTCAATTAGGGGTTTACAGATGATAATAAGAATGATTATTATTCTTTTGCGCTTCGACGGTGGCTCTACCGAAGAAGAGCACGACATTGCTCACATTGCTTCCAGTATTAGTTGCCCGCACTCTGTTGCGGGCTTTTTTTTCGTCCTGTTTCGAGCGGTTGCTGCGTTGGCTGCGCTCGTCCACCCTGGTCACATACTTATGTATGCTCCCAGGGATGTCCTCGCTTGCCGCCTTGCATCCGCGGATCTCGTAGGGGCGCCATTTATGGCGACCTGGTTAATCCTCGTCGCGGGCCTGAATCCCGTGCTTCTTCATCATGGCGCGCAACTGATGGTAGGTCACACGCAACAACTCGGCGGCGCGGCGCTGGTTGTATTTGGCCTGCTGCAAACTCGCTTCTACCAACTCGCGCTCCTGCTGATTTTGCCACTGACGTAAATCCAGCGGTAGGGAAGGCAAAACAGATGAGGCCGGTTCGGCTGTGACGTTGGCTGGCGGCGTACGCGGCGCAAAAGGGTTAATGATGATGTTATTCAGCTCCTCGTCGGCGCTGTGATGGCGATAGACCGAACGCTCGACCACGTTTTTCAGTTCACGTACGTTGCCGGGCCAGCTGTGATTCAGTAGCGTCAGTTGGGCGCGATCGCTGAAGCCTGGGAACAGCGGCAAGCCTAACTCGCGGCACATCTGAATCGCGAAATGGTTGGCCATCACCAGAATGTCACTGCGGCGTTCACGCAGCGGCGGCAGCTGCACCACATCAAAGGCGAGGCGATCGAGCAGGTCGGCGCGGAATTTTCCGGCGGCGGCAAGCACGGGCAGATCTTCATTGGTGGCGCACACCAGCCGCACATTGACCTGCAAAGATTGATTACCGCCCACGCGCTCAAGCTGGCCATATTCAATTACGCGCAGCAATTTCTCCTGCACCAGCATCGGTGCGGTGGCGAGTTCATCGAGAAACAGCGTGCCGCCATCGGCGCGTTCGAAGCGTCCCAGATGGCGTTTTTGCGCCCCGGTAAACGCGCCTGCTTCATGGCCGAACAGTTCGGAATCAAGCAGGTTTTCATTCAGCGCGGCGCAGTTCAGCGAAACAAACGGGCCTTCCCAACGGTTCGACAAATAATGCAGGCGGCTGGCGATCAGCTCTTTCCCTGTCCCGCGTTCACCAATCACCAGCACCGGTTTTTCCAGCGGCGCTAAGCGCGAAACCTGTTCCAGTACTTCCAGAAAGTTATTCGATTCACCCAAAAGGTTGTCAGAACTATTGGCCATGATGAAATTCGCCACTGATTAATCAATTTCACTACCTTAAGGGATGTTCTTACGGATGTAAAATAAACAAATGCCATAAAATCAATTAATTAAATGTTGGCACGCGAATTGTATTAGTGATGAGCGCCTCGCGCACCTACATACAAAATTTGAGGAACATCATTATGGGTATTTTTTCTCGTTTCGCCGACATCGTGAACGCTAACATCAACTCTCTGCTGGAGCGCGCCGAAGATCCGCAGAAACTGGTACGCCTGATGATTCAGGAAATGGAAGACACGCTGGTAGAAGTCCGTTCTACTTCAGCCCGCGCCCTGGCAGAAAAGAAACAGCTGCTGCGCCGCAGCGAGCAGGCTGAAATTCAGCAGGCCGAATGGCAGGAAAAAGCGGAGCTGGCGATCAACAAAGGTAAAGAAGATCTGGCGCGTGCTGCTTTAATTGAAAAGCAAAAGCTGACCGATTTGATTGCTGCGCTGCAGCAGGAATCTACACAGGTTGAAGAGACGCTGGAGCGCATGAAAGGCGAGATTGGTGAGCTGGAGAAAAAACTCACTGAAACTCGTGCGCGTCAGCAAGCGTTAACGCTGCGTCATCAGGCGGCATCGTCATCACGTGATGTGCGTCGTCAGCTCGACAGCGGCAAGATTGATGATGCGATGGCACGTTTCGAATCCTTTGAACGTCGCATCGATCACATGGAAGCGGAAGCAGAAAGTCAGCGTTTTGGTAAGCCAAAAGGTCTGGATCAGGAGTTCGCCGAGCTGAAGGCCGATGATGAAATCAGCCAGCAGCTGGCCGCGCTGAAAGCTAAGATGAATCGCCCTGAGTGATCGCCACGGGCCTGATTGCGGGCCCGAGTTAAAAATGGTGTTAGTGATTAAGGAGAGTCAATGAGCGCACTTTTTTTAGCCATACCCTTAACGATTTTCGTGCTGTTTGTCGCACCAATCTGGTTATGGCTGCATTACAGCAACAAACGCAACGGCGGTGCCGATTTATCGTCGAGTGACCTGCAGCGTTTGCAACAAATTACTCAGGATGCGCGCCGCATGCGTGAGCGTGTGGAAGCGCTGGAAGCCATTTTGGATGCCGAACATCCAAACTGGAGGCAACCATGATGAATGGCCGTAAACTGTGGCGCATTCCGCAGCAAGGCAAAGTGCGCGGCGTGTGTGCGGGTATCGCGGAATACCTCGATATCCCGGTGCGCTTGCTGCGTGTGATTGTGGTGCTGTCGCTGTTCCTTGGGCTGTTTATGTTCACCATCGTCGCCTATTTTATTCTGGGCTTTGTGCTGGACGAGAAACCCGTTGATGCCTCATCTGAACGGGCACCCAGCGCACGTGAACTGCTCGACGAGCTGGAAACAACGCTGCAAAGCGATGAGCGAAAAGTGCGTGAAGTAGAGCGCTATGTCACTTCAGAAACGTTCAGCGTACGCAGCCGCTTCCGCCAGATCTAAATTCCCGGGCTTTCGGGCCCACTTCTTCTATTGTGATAAGAGGCTCTATGCAAACTCAACGTTTTACTGCTCTGCGCCGTCGCGCGACACCTGCGTTGATGTCGGCGGGGAAATTTATCATTATTAGCGCAGTAACTTACGGGCCCGGCGGTATCGCTGGCTGGGCAGTGAAATCGGTGGCGCGCCGTCCGCTGCGCCTGTTGCTGGCGGCCGCCCTGGAACCGTTGCTGAGCAAAGCGTTTAAACGCTTATCGGCACGATTCATCAGGGAGAACGATGAAAAGACTGCAAAATGAATTTGTGGCGTTGATGAACCGCGGTGTTGACCGCCATCTGCGCCTGGCTGTAACCGGTTTGAGCCGCAGCGGAAAAACCGCGTTTATCACTTCGCTGGTTAACCAGCTTCTCAATGTCCACAGCGGCGCTCGTTTGCCGCTGTTTTCCGTGGTGCGCGAAGATCGCCTGCTGGGCGTCAAGCGCGTACCGCAGCGCGAACTCGGCACGCCGCGCTTCACCTACGATGAAGGTCTGGCGCAGCTGTACGGCACACCGCCGATGTGGCCGACGCCCACGCGTGGCGTGAGCGAAATGCGCCTGGCGCTGCGCTATCGTCCCGATGAATCGCTGCTGCGCCATTTCAAAGATACCGCCACGCTCTACCTCGAAATCGTCGACTATCCCGGCGAATGGCTGCTGGATCTGCCGATGCTGGCGCAGGATTATCTCAGCTGGTCACGTCAGATGGTGGGCTTGCTGCAGGGCGATCGCGCCGAGTGGTCAGCACAATGGCGCAGCTTGTGCGCCGATCTCGATCCTTTTGCGCCCGCCGATGAAAATCGTCTGGCAGCGATTGCCGCAGCCTGGACCGATTATCTGCACCAATGCAAAAGCGAAGGCTTGCACTTTATCCAGCCGGGCCGCTTTGTGTTGCCGGGCGATATGGCTGGCGCGCCGGCGCTGCAGTTCTTCCCGTGGCCGCAGGTTGACGAGATGCAGGTTAGCAAGCTGGCGCAAGCACCTGCGGGTAGCAACTTCGCCATGCTGCAGCAGCGTTTCAACTATTACTGCCAGCACGTAGTGAAAGGATTCTACAAAAATCATTTTCTGCGCTTCGATCGCCAAATCGTGCTGGTTGATTGTCTGCAACCGCTTAACAGCGGGCCGCAAGCGTTCAACGATATGCGCCTCG